>CACYBV010000259.1 GCA_902772745.1 uncultured Eubacteriales bacterium | reverse complement strand
TGGCTTGACATCCCGCTGGATATCCAGGCTTCTATGATCGACCCTGAGGCGCAGGAAGGCTTTGATCCTTCTGCTCTTCCGAAATATCCGGCAGACGTTCAGGCGGTCCGGACCATGATCGAAAAGCTGAATCAGGCAAAGAAGCCGGTTATGATTGTCGGAAACGGCATCCGGCTCGCGCATGCAGTACCGCTTCTGCGGAAATTCCTTGACACCTTTAAGATCCCGGTCCTGACGTCCTGGAACGGAACGGACCTTGTAGAGGACGATCATCCGATGTATTTCGGCCGTCCCGGCTCGGTTGGAGACCGCAGCGCCAATCTCATACAGCAGAGCGCGGACTTTGTCCTCTCGGTCGGCACCCGCTTAAGCATCCTCAACAGCGGCTACAATTACGCGGGCTTTCTTAAGAACGCATATCACGTGATGGTCGACATCGACGAAAACGAGATGAAAAAGAAGAGCCTTTCACCGGATCTTCCGATCAGGGCGGATGCTGCGTCCTTCTTTGAAACCGCGCTGAATCTCTCGGATTTACTGGAAATGAAGGACCGGAGCGACTGGTTTATGCGCTGCGGAAAAATCCGTGAGGCTTTCCCGCCGGTCATCCCGGAACAGGCGCCGAGAGAAGGCTATGTCAGCATCTATAATGTCGTATCCGGCCTCTCGGATCTGATGAATCCGGAGGATATCTATCAGTTTACGAGTTCCGGTACCTCGGTGGACATCGGGAAAAAGGTGCTCCGCCTGAAAAAGGGCCAGCGCGCCTTCCTCAACAAGAGCATGGCCGCGATGGGCTATGACGTACCGGCCGCAATCGGAAGCTCGGTCGGCTCCGGCGGCAGAAGGACCGTCCTTGTAACCGGCGACGGAAGCATCGCGATGAACATCCAGGAGCTTGAAGTCATCCGCCGGCTGAACCTGCCCGTCAAGATTTTTGTGGCGGACAACGACGGCTACAGCATGATCTACGGCTCCCAGTCCGGTAATTTTTCCGGCCGGCTGACGGGCTGCACCGAGGAATCCGGCCTGACGCTCCCGAACATGAACCGGGTGGCGGAAGCCTTCGGAATCCCCGGCTTCCGGATCGAAAACGAAGCGCATCTTGAGGAGGACCTCAAAAAGGCAATGGATATGGAAGGCCCGGTTCTCGTGACTTTCCACGCGGACATTACCCAGAAAATCCTCCCGAAGCAGAGCAATTACATGAATGCCGAAGGGCAGATGGAAAGCCGTCCGATCGAGGACATGACGCCGCTTCTTTCGAGAGAGGAGCTGAAGAAATGGACTTCGTGATCCGAAAAGCCGTGATCACCGGCGCGACCGGCGCTATCGGAACGGCGCTTCTCAGGAAACTTGCGGAACAAGGCGTTTCTGTGACGGTTTTCACGCGTCCGGACTCCAAAAGAAATGATGTGTTTTCGGATTTTCCGAATGTGCGGCTGCATTATTGTGATCTGTCGGAGCTTCATACTTACGAACCGGAGCCGGCGGAGCACGCGGACGTTTTTTTCCACCTTGCGTGGATGGGCGCATCCGGCCCCGGCAGAAACGATCCAGAGCTCCAGGAAAAAAACATCGCCTATGCGCTGGACGCAGTTAAGCTCGCAGCGAAATTCGGCTGCCATACCTTTGTCGGCGCCGGTTCCCAGGCGGAATACGGAAGGCATGATACGGCGCTTTCCCCCCGGACCCCCGCATTCCCGGAAAACGCCTACGGCGCGGCAAAACTTTCGGCGGGACTGCTCACGCGGCTCATGGCGGGGAAACTCTCCGTCCGCCATATCTGGACGCGGATTCTCAGCGTCTACGGCCCGAACGACGGCCCGAACGCCCTGGTTCCCGCGGCTTTACGGAAAATGCTTTCGGGCGAGCCGCTTAAGCTCACGGAAGGCCGCCAGATCTGGGACTATCTCTACAGCGATGACGCGGCTTCGGCGCTGATTGCGGCTGCGGAACACGGAAAGGACGGCGCGGTTTATGTTGTCGGTTCCGAAGACGCGCGGCCGCT
>CACYBV010000258.1 GCA_902772745.1 uncultured Eubacteriales bacterium | reverse complement strand
TATAAACATGCCGACATTTATCAACAACGACAGCCAGTCCGTCTATTACGAAGAATACGGCTCCGGAGAGCGATACCTCCTCTGCACCCAGATCGGGCACGGAGAAAATTCGTTTGAAAAGGAAATGGCCCGCCGCGGCTTCCACGTATTTCTCCTCACCAACCGCGGTTTCGGGCGTTCAGAGCACATCACAGAAGATTATCCGGACCACTGGTATGATAAATTTGCAGAAGATGTGATCTGTTTTGCGGATCAGATGGGGATTAAGAAGTTCTGCTACTCCGGCGCTTCCCACGGCGCGGGCACAGGCTGGCACATAGTCCTGAACTACCCGGAGCGCGTCGAGTGCTTCTTCGCCGTCGTTCCCGGCCCGCACAGCCTCGCCGAAGGCTCAATGTCCTACAAGAAGATGCTGGAACTTGGGCTTGTGGAGCCGAAGCCGATGCAGATGCCCACAGACGACCCGGCGCTTCTCCTGCGCCGTGAAAAAGAGGAGGAGGCGAACCGGAAGCGCCGCGAAGAACCGGACTACGAACAGGTCTTTAACGACCCGGTCTCGCAGAACATCCAGTACGGGCGTCCGCTTGCGGCCCTCGGCTCCGAGGAAGCGCTGACCGCTGCCCTCCGCACGATAAAAACTCCGGTCCTGATCCTCGGCGGGACAGAGGATTTCATCTCCCGCCCGGACCTGATGGTACGCTCCGCAGAAAACCTCAAAAACTGCAAGCTGGTGATCTACTCCGGCTTTGGGCACGGGCTGGATATCTATGAGGAGATGGCGGATGAGGCGGAAAGGTTTTATGAGAACTGGAAAATGACGGGGAAGGTGTACGCCAGGGTAAAGGCATAACAGGGACCTGTTCTCTTACTGCATCAGCCTTAAAAAGAGATTTTCGAAAACCATCGGCGCCTGAAAATCTTTTGTTCCGCCGTTGTCAAACTCGACACTGACCGTATATTTTCCGTCCGCTCCCGCATCGGTTCGTTTTATAATCTTTCCGAGGCCAAACTTTTTATGACTGACGCGGGCGCCCGGGATGATCCCGGTCACATCGACAATCGGAAGCGGCGCGGTTTCGCGTACAATACTGTTTACGGGCGGTTTCATGCCCGGTCTCGGTTCTGCGGCCATCGGAACAGGAACCGGCTTTATCTCGCTGTAAACGACCTTTTTCGGCGTCTCAGAGGACTTCCGGGGCATTGGTACTGCTTTCCCGGAAGTCCTCTTTTCTTTAGCCTCCGCGCGTCTTGCCTTAGCCGCCATGGAAGCATTCTGAAGCTCATCCATGTGCTCGTACTCTTCTCTCGTGATGATCGTACTGAACAGGCCGACGTTCTCATCTCCGGCGTGCTTATTGATACCGGTGTATTCCAGAGAAGCATCCTCATACCGTTTGAAGTGGTATATGGCATCATTCATGAGCGTGTCGTTAAACACCCCAAGGGACACCAGCAGATCGAAGTCCTTCAGCGAAAGACCGGTTACTTTCTTGAACAGGGCAGGTTCGAACTGGGTAATAACGTCTTTCAGCGCATACTCACGGTAGTCTGTCAGATACATGAAAATCGGAATGCGTGTCGCAAACTTAATCAGTTTCTCCTGTATCTGTTTACGTTTGGACTTGTATTCCTTTTCAGCCTCGGAGAGTTCCTTCTTCTCCTTCGGCGTGAGCGCCTCGCCTTTCTGTTTCAGCTTCTTAACCGCATTGGAACGGTTGATAATGGTCTCAATGTCTCTGTTGAGCGCTCTGAATCCTTCAATGTTCGCAAGTGCCTGCAATGCCTCCTCGCTGTCCAGAATGCGCTGCAATGTTTCGTTATCCACGTTTACCAGAAGTGCAGACTCCCAGCGCCTGGCAAGGAGCGTAGCGGAAGTGCCTGCCATCGTCATATCGAGGATATCGGTTGCGGAAACAGCTGTCATCGTACTGCCGTCGTATGCCAGAACCGGAAGGAAGTTGATGAAGTCAGCCACCTTCTTTTCCGGATTTGTTTCAGCAACGTCC
>CACYBV010000257.1 GCA_902772745.1 uncultured Eubacteriales bacterium | reverse complement strand
CAGGGCGTCCAGATGATAGTCACGGATATATTCGTCAATGACGACAGAAATCTTTGCGAGCGTTGCTTTCTTTTCCGCGGAAACACGGCTGAAATCGGTATAGGCCTCGAGGTCCGCCGTCTTCTTCACAACCGCCGGATCGCCGTCCGAAAGATGCTCTACTTTATACACAAGCTCGGAAAGGTCGAAGGATTCGACGTTGATGCCGTACTTCTGCATCGTGATTTCGTCAAAACGCACGGTCTTGAAAGCAGTTGTTCTCGCGCCGATGCAGCCGATGCTGCAGCGCTTCATGCCGTTCACGACGCGGCAGATCGCCGCGAAATCCCTGAGGTTTTCTGCAAACTTCGGGGACAGGGGATGCACGACGTGCGGCTTCATCACGGTGAAGGGTACATTGTACTGGGTGAATACGTCCGTTACGGAGAACTTTCCGCAGAAAGCGTCGCGGCGGTGCTTGAAGTCCATCTTGCCGATTTCGTCCGGATAAGCCTGCATCAGGATCGGGACGCCCGCGTCCTGAAGCGCCGTGATCGCGCCGTTTTCATCCGCGAAAATCGGCATCGAAAAGATCACGCCGTCGTATTCTCCCTGGTGATCCCGGAGCCACTTCGCGTAAAGAAGGCCTTCGTCGCGGGTTTCCACGCCGCCGTAACGGGTCAGTTCCGCGTCCATCGCGATATAGTCATAGCCCGCGTCTGTAACGGCCCTGATCATGTCCTCCCGGGCTTCATAGATCAGTTCGCCGGGCATAAATCCACGGTTTGCAAAAGCCAGTGCAAAAGTCATTTTCTTCTTCATGATTCTTCTCCTCCTCAGTCCTGCAGCGCGAAAGTCTTCATTGCGCCGATGATATTTTCCTTCAGTGCCTTCTCTGCTGCCCGGATGATCGACGACCAGAAAACCGGTTCGCCGTCCCGAAGCGTCTCCAGGTACTTTTGAGCCGCCGTTCCGCCGGCCTTGTCCATATAGGTGAAATAGTTGATTTTCCGAACGCCGGCTTTGATGCAGGTGTGGAAGTCTTCCGCGGAAACTCCGGATCCTCCATGCATGACGACAGGAATATTGCCGGTTTCTTTCCGGACGTTTCTGATGACGTCAAAATCCAGTTTCGGCGCCGTGAGGTAAATCCCGTGCGTCGTCCCAAACGAGCATGCCAAAGCGTCAATACCGGTCTCTTCGACAAACTTTTTCGCAAGCACCGGGTCCGTATAAATCTTTGTCTCGTCCTGTTCGCCTGAGCCGTCCCCGGCGCCGGACTCCCTGCGGCCCATCGATCCGAGCTCCGCCTCGACAGACGCGCCGTATTCTCCGGCTATCGCGACCGCTTTTTTGGTGTTCTCTGCGTTTTCCTCATACGGAAGCACAGAACCGTCGTACATGATGCCCGTAAAGCCGAGCTTTAAGGCTTCCTCAAGGTATTCTATAGTCTCGCCGTGATCGAGATGGACACAGACCGGGATCTCCGCCTTCTTCGCCCAGTCCACCATGACCGGGCCGATTTCCCGAAGCGGAATCCAGTCCTCATGGCACTGCGCAAACTGGATGATCACCGGAAGCTTCAATTCTTCCGCCGCACCGATGATCGCCCTGAGGCTCTCAAGATTCGGGACGTTGAAAGAACCGACTGCGATTTTCTTTTCTTCCGCAATCTGCAGGATTTCTTTTAATGTGACCAGCATGATATGCTCCTTTCTGTTCATCCGAAGTGAAGGAATGAATTTAAGTATTGTTTTGTGTCATGTCGGGCGGAGGCCGCAGACCGGAGTCGGGACATTCCATATGCCAGGGCATTCCGCTTTTCTTGATTATATGTGAAACCGCCCCTGCCGGTATAGCCCCTCCGGTTCTTTTTTCTTTGAAATTGTTCGGAAAATCTCCAAAAGACACGCCTTCCCTGAGCTGCACAGGATAACCCGGTGACTGATCCATGTAAGGCTTCTCCCCCGTATGGGATCCCTCGGTTCGCCTGTGCTCGCTTGGAATGACAGGGACAGAATTATCCGCTCCGATGCGAACGTCCGGCGGGCTTTCGATCGCAACACATGTCGATACCTGAAAAACCCCGCTCTGTGAAACGTAAAAGCACTGCTTCTTTCGGGTCCGGACCGGCCGGTTTCCGAAATTGCAGCGCTCTCAGGCTATTTACAATTATAACAATTTCATCACGCTGTTCCGGAAGGAGACTTGGCTTCACAGCCCCGGCAGATCCTGGGGAGTTCCCCAAAGCTCCTCTTCGCGGACCGGAAGGTCTGATGATTCCATCAGCTCCTGAAGCCGGCTGACCCGGGAGAACCCGGACAGCGCCGTCACCGGTACGCCGCAGTACGTGATTTTCTGCAGCAGTGACAGACGGATTATCCCGGTGCAGCGGGGCAATATCGGTATAATCCGTTCCGGGCTTATCAAGGCTCATCGCAGGACCGTGATCCAGCTGCTCCGGGAATGACAGTTCAAGAAATACGGGAGGGGCTGCCGCGTAAAAGCGTTACTGCTTCCGTTCCAGAACATTCATAATAATGTTTGCATAATCCTCGGGGAAGAGCTGCCAGCCAAGGTGTTCGTCCGTAACCGGGTCGTGCTGGTCGGCAAACATACCGTCCAGGTTTCCGAGCGCAAGGTCGATGTCAAGCGGCAGTTCGGACGCTCTGGAGGAGTCCAGCATCCACCAGGTTGTGGCACAGGCGATGCCTTCCTCGTAGCGATGCCAGTCGATTTCTGTATCGACTTCGCCCCAGTTGATTCCCAGCTCGCGCGACTGGGATAGAATCTCGATGACCTCCCACTCGACCTGGGCGTCCACCCAGCTTGTGGCTGCCCAGTCGGTTGCGCAGAAGCAGGGCTTCGTATTGTAGAGATTATGCGTCTTCTTCGGCTCCCAGAGGTTCGTAAATACCAGCAGTCCGCGGAGCCAGTAAACGGCTTTTTTCCGGTAAGCTTCCTTTCCCGCCGCGCGGTAAGCAAGCTCGTAAGCGATGGCGGCGTGGCCGGCCGCAAGAAGATTCGGTGCTTTAAGCGGCGTCTCCCATGCGTCCCCGCCGTCCGCGACCAGCATCGGCATACAGAAATCAAGCGTTTTTTCAGCAGCCTCAAGATATTTCTTTTCACCGGTTGCTTCGGCTATTTTCAGCAGGTGCAGCGCCGAAACGGCGTTGATTTCGAGAACGATGTCGCCTTCATTGCTCATCGCCTTGTAAAGCCTCTCGGCAAAAGGCCAGTGATTAATGAAAACCGGACGCCAGGTCGCAGCTCGCTCGTCCGAGAGGCGCACGGGGAAGGAGCCGTCCGGCTCCTGCAGTTCAAGGATTCCGTCGCCGTAGGCCCGAAGCACTTCCGGATCCATGTTTTTCATCGTCAGCGGATTCCTGACCGCCATCTTTTCGGCAGGGCCTTCGGCCGCATGGTCGAAGCGGGGCGCCGTCGCTTTCGCCAGTTTTTTCCGCAGGCTTTCGGCAAGTTCTGTTCCCGCGTATTTTTCAATATAGCGCTCCAGGAAAACGCCGGGAACATGCACGTTTACTT
>CACYBV010000256.1 GCA_902772745.1 uncultured Eubacteriales bacterium | reverse complement strand
TCCGCAAGGTCTCGAACTCCTATAAGGAAGCCCAGATCGCGCTTTCGGTCGGCAAGATTTTCACACCGGAACAGAACGTGATCAGCTATTCTTCTCTCGGCATCGGACGCCTCATTTACCAGCTGCCGCTTCCGATGTGCAGGATGTTTATCGAAGAGATTTTCCACGGCGATTCTCCCGAAAATTACGACGAGGAGACGCTTGCGACAATCAACCAGTTCTTCGACAATAATCTGAACGTTTCCGAAACTTCGAGACAGCTGTATATTCACCGGAACACGCTTGTCTACCGTCTGGATAAACTGCAGAAGATGACGGGACTCGACCTGCGGGTATTTGACGATGCGATCACCTTCAAGATTGCTCTCATGGTCGTGAAATACATGCACTATATGGATACACAGGAGTAAGGGACAGATTCTATGAGTCAGGAAAACTATTCGCAGGACACGGGACCGAATTATTTTTCTTATCCGGATCCGAACTATCCGCAGTACCAGGTTCCGGCACCGGAACAGCCTAAGAAAAGAGGCGGGGTTCCGAGACCCCTGTTCTTCCTGTTCGGTTTCCTCGCCGGCCTCACCGCCGCAGTGATTTTCGCATTGGGTCTGAAGCTCAGTGCCTCGTCAGGCGGATCAGGAAGCGATGCCTCCTGGCTTTTGCCTTCCGGATCCGACAGCGGGGCCGTCGAGCAGAAGACCATTGACAAAATCAATAAAATCGACGGGATCATCCGGGAAAGGTTCCTGTTTGACAAGGATGTCGATACGCAGGCGGGGATTGTGAAGGGTTATATGGATTCCTTCGGAGATCCATATACCGTTTATTACACACCCGAGGAATACCAGGCGCTGAATGAATCCATGTCGGGCACATTCAGCGGTATCGGTGTTGTCATACAGAAGGACCAGGCGACCGGTTATCTACGGGTCGTACAGCCGTATACATCTTCGCCGGCCTATGCGGCAGGCATCCGTGAAGAAGACCTGATCATGAAGGTGGAAGACGAGGACATCGCTCCGATGGACCTGGACCTTGCCGTCAGCAAGATCCGGGGACCGGAAGGAACGAAGGTGCGCCTCACGGTCTACCATAGTGCGACCGGGGAGGAATCCGAGGTAACGATCGAGAGAAAGCGGATTACGGTCGAGTCGATCAGCCACGAGATGCTTGACAACGGAATCGGCTATATCAAAATGGATTCCTTTGATGAGCCGACTTATCAGCAGTACATGGAAGCCTTCGAGGACCTGAAAGCCCAGGGGATGAAGGCACTCATCGTCGACATCAGAAACAACGGCGGCGGGCTTCTGAGCTCGGTTACGGCCATCCTGGACCGGATGCTTCCGGAAGGGATTATCACCTATACGGAAACCGCGAACGGAGCGAAGGACTACATCCGTTCCGACCAGAACTGTGATCTTGATGTGCCGATGGCGGTTCTCGTAAACGGGTATTCCGCATCCGCATCCGAGATCTTCACCGGCGCGATGCAGGATTACCAAAAGGCGGAAATCGTCGGCACAAAAACCTTTGGGAAGGGCATCGTCCAGACGATTATCCCGCTTCAGGACGGGTCGGCGATCAAGCTCACGACTTCACGTTATTATACACCGAACGGCGTCTGCATTCACGGCGTCGGCATTACGCCCGACCATGTCGTGGAATGGCCGGCGGATACGGAAGAAGATGTGCAGCTTCAGGCGGCAGTGGATATTCTTCTTGAAAAAATCAGGTAACAGGGGATTGTGCTTTTCATGAAAAGTTTTTCGAAAACGGCTGCATGCCTTCTCATATTATGCCTTGCGATCGGAAGCCTGCTGGTCCGAGAGACAAATGCGGACAATGAAGATTACGGCGTAAAAGCATATGCGTATGTCCGTTATATGAACGACAGTCTTCCCCGGAGAATCAATAACCACGAAATTACGACGGACAAGACCAGGCTTTCGGAAACCCGCCAGTGGATCATTTCGGAGATGGCGGGGTTTGGCTACAGCAGCCCCGAATACTGGCAGGGAGAAAATCTCGGCGACGAATATACGACCCTGACTTTCCACAAGGCCGGAAAATCTGAAAAAACCATCATGATCGGCGCGCATTACGACTGCGTCGACACCAAAGGCGCCGAAGACAACGCGACCGGCGTCGGAATGGTGCTGGAACTCGCGGACCGCTTCAAGGATGTCGAGACGAACCTCTCCCTGGATTTCTGTTTTTATGACGGCGAGGAATTCCTGCAGATGGCGGGTTCCTACCGGGTGCTTGCGGATCTCAGGGATTACAATCCCGAGCGCTATCAGAATATCTTCATCGGCATCAACCTCGATTCCATCGGCTCCGGGGACCGGCTGCATGTTTACGGCGGAAAGTACGGCGAAGACGGTGTGCTCTACCAGTCCTGGGGCTATAATATGGCGATGTCGATCGCCGCGGATCTCGGGGTGGAACTGCATGAAATGCCCGCCGGGATCGAACAGTATACACCGCCGACGCGTTCCAATGCGAGCGACCACCAGTATTTTTACATGCAGGACCTCCCATACATGTATTTTGAGGCAAATGCCTGGCTGAAACCGGACGGGACAGTCGGAAATCCCGAAAAACCGTACAATTACAATTCGTCGCTGGAGTGCTTCTCCGATACGAACGGGCGGATTATCCACACAAAGTATGATGACCTCGATGTTCTTGAGGAGCTGGTTCCGGGCCGCATTGAGGCGCATCTTCGGGACTGTGCCCGCGTCGTGAGCGAAATTATCCGCGAGATGGACGAGTCCTCTCCGGAAAAGTATGCGCATTACCGTTCCGAGCAGGAAATACAGGCGTCCCTTGCGGCGGAGACTTCTTCGGACAGTACGGAAACAGAACCTGCAGAAACGGAAATCGAATCCGAAGAAACCGACCCCGAAGAAACCGATCCCGAAGAGAGCGGAGAATCGGAGACGCCCGGGGACAGCACGGACAGCTCCTCCGACATTTCGGAGAAGGCTTCCGAAACTCCGGAAAATACCAAAGAGAGCAGTGCTTCGGAAAGCGAAACCGCGGCGGATCCGGCAGAGGAGCAGGAGACAGACGTTCAAAAAAGCACGGAGGACCCGGTAACGGATAAACCTGCTGAAGAAGTGAAAAAGTCCGGCGCTGCGAAATGGATCTATATCGGTGTCTGTTCGGCGGCTGCGGTGCTTCTTATAGCGCTTTCGGTGGTTTTCGGCAGAAGAAATAAAGCCTGAGATCGGAACTTTATATGAATTATTATGTCAATGAAAATATCCGGAGAACAGAGCGGGTCTTTCCGATGCAGGGAAGGATGGACTATCTTCGCTATGATATGAATGAAAACCCCGAAGGCCTTCCGAAAGCCTTTGTGGATTCGGTTCTTTCGGAGATTACGCCGGAGTTTCTCGCGGTATATCCGGAGCCGGACCGCTTTGTCCGGAAATATGCGGATTTTATCGGCGCGAAGCCGGAGAACATCATGACCGCAAACGGTTCGGACATGGCGATCCGGTATATCCTCGAAACCTTCGGGGAACCGGGGAAGGACGTTGTTACCGTAACACCCAGCTTTGAAATGTACCGGATCAACTGCAGCCTGCTCGGTCTCCGCCATGTCCCGGTGCCTTATAACGAAGACCTGACGATCTCCGTCGGGCGGATCCTGGAAGCGATTACCGCCGACACGCGGGTTGTGGTGCTCCTCAACCCCAACAATCCCATCGGCAATGTATACACGGAAGAAGAACTCCGGATGATCCTCGAAAAAACCCGTGAAACCGGTTCGATTGTCCTGATCGACGAAGCCTATCATTATTTCTGGCCCGAAACTTTCCTCCCGTATGCGCTTTCTTCAGAGAATGTGATTGTGCTTCGGACTTTTTCGAAGCTTTTTTCGCTGGCCGCGCTGCGGCTTGGAATCGTGATTGCAAACCCGCAGCTGATCCATTACGTCAAAAACGGCCGGCTGAGTTTCGATGTCAATTCCATGGCGCTGCTTTTTGCGGAGCGGATCCTCGACCATCCGGAAATGGTTTCGGAACTTCAGCGGACCGAACAAGAAGGGAAGGACTGGATCCTCCGGGAACTTCGGACGCGGGGCTATGAGTGCCGCGACTGCCGCGGAAACTTTATCTTTGTACGGCCAAAGGCTGAGGCCTCCCTTGTCGTACAGCGGCTCGAGGATGAGGAAAAACTTCTCGTGCATGGATACGGGCATCCGTATCTTAAAGACTTTATCCGCGTTTCCGTCGGCTCGGAGCATGCGATGGAGATCTTCCTTGAAGCGTTTCTCCGGACGGACCGTATCTCTTAAAAACCGACGGGGACAGAACCGAAATACTGTGCGAGGCATGAATGAAAAAAGTCATCACCTACGGGACATTTGATCTCCTGCATTACGGACATATCCGGCTCCTCGAGCGTGCTAAGGCGCTCGGGGACTATCTGATTGTCGGCATTACGTCGGAGGATTTCGACAAAGCCAGGGGAAAAATCAACGTCACAGAGAGCCTTGCCGAAAGGATGGAGGCCGTAAAGGCCCTCGGGATCGCGGATGAACTTCTGGTGGAGGAGTATGAGGGCCAGAAAATCGACGATATCCGGCGCTACGGGATCGATATTTTTGCGATCGGCTCCGACTGGCGGGGAAAATTCGACTATCTGCGCGACTACTGCGAGGTGGTGTACCTCGACCGTACGGAAGGCATCAGCTCATCGGATATTCGGTCCCGCGACCGGCTGGTCCTCGGGCTTGTCGGGGCTTCCACAAATGTCGACAAAATCGCCCGGGAAGCGGGCTTTGTCAACGGACTTGAGATCGGCAGGAGCATCACGGATGAGCGGGATTACGACGAACTTCTCCGGGATTCGGATGCGGTCTACATCTATGCGCGGCCGGAGCGGCATTATGATCTTGTGAAGAAAGCGCTGGAATCCGGACGGCATGTTCTCTGCGAGACCCCTCTTTCAATGAAAAAGGCTGATTGCGCCGAGCTTTTCGCACTCGCCGAAGAATCAGGCCTTGTACTGATGGAGGCGATAAAAACGGCCTTTTCGACGGCCTACGCGCGTCTTGTGCTTCTTTTGAAAAGCGGGAAGATCGGTGAAATCGTTTCCGTCGATTCCGCCTGTACGAGCATGGAAGAATTTGAAGGCGCGGAAGAGAAGGACCTTTCAGATAAATGGAACAGCATTTCGGACTGGGGGCCGATCGGTATGCTGCCTGTTTTCCAGCTTCTCGGTCCGGATTACATTGAGAAGCGCATCACGTCGAGGATGCATCCGTCCGCACCTCGTTTTGACCTGTTTTCAAGGATCGATTTTACTTATGAAAACGCGGTCGGATCGGTTCGCGTCGGGAAAGGCGTGAAAACCGAAGGAGAACTGGTGGTCACCGGGACAAAGGGCTATGCCTATGTGCCCGCGCCGTGGTGGAAGACGGACTTTTTCGAAATCCGCTATGAGAATCCGGCGGAGAACCAGCGGTATTTTTACCAGCTTGAGGGCGAAGGCATCCGGAACATGCTCGCTGATTTCCTGAAGGCTGCGGTGCACAAAAGCCCGCAGACCCGCGTGGAGCCTCAGGTGACCGCGGCAATCGCGGGCGTAATCGGTGATTTCTGCGCGGGAAAGGACCTGCGGATCCTCGGAAGCCGCAGGAACCACGCGGGCGGAAACGAAGAAAACGGCACTTCCGGAGAAAATTCATGAGCGGCTTATGCATGCAGGCTTTTGCCAAAATCAATCTCTGTCTGGATATTCTGGGAATCCGCCCGGACGGCTATCATGAAGTCCGGATGATCATGCAGCAGCTGAGCCTTTTTGATACGGTCAGCATCCGGAAAACGGATGAACCCGGGATCCGCCTCTTCTGCTCCGACCCCGCGCTTCCGACCGACAGCCGCAATCTCATGGTGCAGGCGGCGGAACGGGTATACGAACACTGCGGGATTCAGGGCGGCCTCCGCATGGAGCTTCAGAAAAACATCCCGGCGGCCGCAGGACTTGCCGGGGGATCCGCAGACGCGGCGGCGGTCATTGTGCTGATGAACCGTCTCTATGAACTCGGACTTTCAGGCGAAGAGATGCAGAAGATCGGGCTTAGGGTCGGCGCCGATGTCCCCTACTGCATTTACGGCGGGACGGCGCTTTCTTCGGGCATCGGAGAAAAGCTGACTCCGCTTCCTCCATGCCCTTCCTGCGGAATTCTTCTCGTGAAGCCTGAAAAAGGCGCGTCGACCAGGGAAATCTACAGCGCCTGGGACGCGCTTTCGGACCCCTTCCGCCCTGATGTGGACGCAGGGATCGAAGCGCTCCGAAAAGGAGACCTCGGACTGCTCGCAAAAAGCCTCGGAAACAGTCTGGAACCCGTGACGAGGGCGAGAATACCGGTGATCGGAGAAATCCGGGAAGCAATGCTTTCCTGCGGCGCAGAAGGCGCCGTGATGAGCGGCTCGGGGCCGACGGTTTTCGGGCTTTTTCCGGATATTATTTCGGCGGAGAAAGCCGGAGAAACATTGAAAGAACAATTCCCGGACTGCTTTGTATCCTGTGCAGAGCCGGTGAACAGAGCGCAGCCCTCTTCCTGACGGAGGCGTTTTCGCGAAGCTGACGGAAGAAGCGCAGCAAAAAAGCGCTTGAAAAGCCATATTGAAAGGAACTAAAACTTATGAAAACTGTCCTGGTGCTCTTCGGCGGCCAGTCGTCGGAGCATGATATTTCCTGTATGTCCGCCCGCACGGTGATCCGCGCGATCGACCGCACTAAATACGACCCGGTGCTTGTCGGGATCACAAAACAGGGAAGATGGATTTACACGGAGGATATATCGCTGGTCGAATCCGGCCGCTGGACGGAGGGAAAAGTCCAGGCCGTTCTTTCGCCGGACGCCGGTGAACACGCGCTGTATCTGATGCAGTACGAGGTGGTAACGAAGAAGATCCGGATCGACATAGCGTTCCCGGTGCTTCACGGACTTTACGGCGAGGACGGATCGGTCCAGGGAATCTTCGAACTGATGCGGATTCCCTATGTCGGCCCCGGCGTGCTTTCCTGCGCGGTAAGCATGGACAAGCTGTTTACCAAGATCCTCGTGAACGCGATCGGTATCCGTCAGGCGGAATATGTCGGTGTGAGACGGGCGGAACTGTCGGATATGGACGCCGTCGTGCGGCGGGTTGAGGAGAAGCTCAGCTATCCGGTCTTTGTGAAACCCTCCTGCGCCGGCTCCAGCAAGGGCGTCAGCAAGGCGACAGACCGAAAATCTCTTGAAACCGCGCTTCTAATCGCGAACCTGCATGACAGCAAGATCCTTGTCGAGGAGAGCATTACGGGACGGGAGCTTGAATGTGCCGCATACGCTTCCGGGGATGAAGTCCGCGTGATCGGGCCCGGCGAAGTCGTCGCAGGTGCCGAATTCTACGATTTTGACGCAAAATACAACAACAGCGAATCCCGGACCGACACCGATCCCGTCCTGCCTTTCGGCGTTGCGGAAGAGATCCGTTCCGCGGCGGAAAAAGTATTCCGGGCAGTCGATGCCTACGGGCTTTCCCGCGTCGACTTTTTCCTCGACGAGCAGGGTCTCGTGTTCAATGAAATCAATTCGATCCCGGGCTTTACCGCGATCAGCATGTATCCGATGCTTTTTGAGGCTAAGGGCGTTTCCCACGCGGAGCTTACGCAGATGCTCCTTGATTCGGCGGAGGCGCGCGATCCCCGTGTCGCGCCGCAAACGCTATGATAAGGGAAGGATCTCACTCGGACGCTCCGATCGGCATCTTTGATTCGGGCCTCGGGGGACTCACCGTCATGCGCGAAATCATGCGCGTCCTCCCGGAAGAAAACCTGATCTATTTCGGGGATACGGCGCGGGTGCCCTACGGCAGCAAGTCCCGTGATACGATTATACACTATGTCGAACAGATCCTGCATTTTATGGAGGAGAAAGAGGTCAAGGCGATTGTCGTCGCCTGCGGAACGGCTTCCGCCTATGCGCTGGAATCGGTGCGCCACAAAGTTTCGGTACCGATTCTGGGCGTTGTCCGTCCGGGTGTTCGTGCGGCTGCGGCGGCTACGGGAAACGGCCGGATCGGCGTGATCGGAACCGAAGCTTCCGTCAATTCGGGCCTCTATGAGAGCCTCCTGCACGGAATCGACCCGGAGCTTTTTGTGAAGAGCCGGGCCTGCCCGCTGTTTGTGCCGCTGGTCGAGGAAGGCCTGTGGCGCGATGAGATCACGACCATGGTCGCGAAACGGTACCTTACGGAAATCAAAGGAACCGGTGTCGATACGCTGATCATGGGCTGTACGCATTACCCGCTTCTTTCTGATACGATCCGCGAAGTCATGGGGCCGCAGGTAACTCTGGTGAACATCGGTGTGGAAACGGCACGGGTGCTCTCCGGGATTCTTGCGGTGCAGGGCCTGACAAAACGGACGATCGATGCGCCGCCGGTGTACCGTTTTTACTCGAGTGACGCGCCGGAGAAGCTCTGCCGCTTCGGCGAATCGGCGCTTCGGATGGAGATCCCGGAAGCGGTCCGAATTTCGATTGAAGATTATTGACGGAAAGAACGGTTTATTGTATAATATATCTTTGCAGGTCAGAAACCTGCAGGAAGTTCATTCAGTGAAAAAATAGTTCGGAGGACTTTATTATGCCTTGGTGGGTATGGCTGATCATCGGAATTCTGGTATTTCTTCTGGCGGTTCTCGTGTTCCTGTTCGTTTACGGGAGGAAGCTGCAGAAAAAGCAGGCGGACACCGAAAAACAGATGGACGCGGTGAAACAGAGGGTGGATATTCTTGTTATTGACAAGCAGAAAAAGAAAATGAGGGAGTCTGGTCTCCCGGATGCGGTGATCCAGCAGACGCCGAAATACGCCCGCAGAATGAAAGTGCCGGTGGTTCGTGCGAAAATCGGTCCCAGGGTGATGAACCTGATTGCGGATGCGAAAGTTTTTGAAGTCCTTCCGGTAAAGAAAACCTGTTCAGTCATGATCAGCGGTATTTACATTACGGAAATCAAGTCCGTCCGGGGCGGTTCGGTTCCCAAGCTTCCGGAAAAGAAGAAAGGCTTCATGGCAAAGCTTCGGGACAAAGCGGCCGACATGATGAAGAAGAAAAGCTGATCCCGTCTTTCGGGCGGTTGTTTCGGATTACAGACATTTTCCGGCTGTCGTTTTTCATGGAAAACATGAAAAAGACAGCCGTTTTATACAGACCGGAGCCGAGCGGAGACTGCTTATCGGCATACAGGCAGGAGAGGATGACAGAAAGATGAAAAACATTTATGAAAATCTCGGGAAGGAAGAACTTTCAAAAAAGGTTTCCGAACTTCGGAAGCAGTATGAGGAATATCAGGCACTCGGCCTCCGGCTGGATATTTCCAGGGGAAAACCCTCGCCGGAGCAGCTGGAGCTCTCGATGCCGATGCTGGATACGCTGCATTCCAATGTGGACTATCTCTCCGAGGACGGCTTTGACACCAGAAACTACGGCGCGCTCACGGGCATTCCGGAAGCGAAAAGGCTGATGGCAGACGTGATGGAAACCAGGCCGGAGAACGTGATTATTTTCTGCGACTCCAGCCTCAATATCATGTACGACCTGATTACGAAAAGCTGGACGCACGGCGTGATGGGCTCGACCCCCTGGTATCAGCTTCCGGAAGTAAAATTCCTGTGTCCTGTGCCCGGATATGACCGGCATTTTGCGATCACCGAGTATTTCGGGATCAAAATGATTAATATTCCGATGCTTCCGGACGGCCCGGACATGGACCTTGTTGAGAAGTATGTTTCGGAAGACCCTTCCGTCAAGGGCATCTGGTGCGTCCCCAAATACAGCAATCCTACGGGAACCGTATACTCGGAGGAAACCTGCTTCCGCTTTGCGAGGCTTAAACCTGCGGCGGAGGACTTCCGGATTTACTGGGACAATGCCTACAACGTGCATCATCTGGATATATCGCGGCCCCGCGTCATTCCCGAGCTGATCGAGGAGTGCCGGCTCGTCGGCAATCCGGACATGGTATACAAATTCGGCTCTTTCAGCAAGATCAGCTTCCCCGGATCATCGATCGCGGCATTAGCGGCGTCTCCCGCGAACGTGGCGGACGTCGTGTCGCAGATGAAGATTCAGACGATCGGACACAACAAGATCAATCAGCTTCGTCACGTGCGCTTCTTCGTCGACCGGATCGGCGTCATGAACCACATGCGCAGGCACGCGGCGATTGTACGGCCGAAGTTCGAAGCGCTGCAGGAGGTGCTTTCGGAGCAGCTTTCGGGCACAGGGCTTGCGGACTGGACCAATCCCGAAGGCGGATATTTTGTATCCTTCAATACGCTTCCGGGCTGTGCGAAAAAAGTTGTGAAAATGATGAAAGAAGCGGGAGTCGTTCTTACGGGCGCCGGCGCGACTTTCCCCTACGGAAAAGACCCGGAAGACAAAAACATCCGGCTCGCGCCGACATTTGCATCGCTTCCCGAAATCAGGAAGGCGCTTCAGGTTTTCGGCTGCGTTGTGAAGCTGGTGAGTGCAGAGAAAGTCCTTTCGGAGATGAACTGAGATATTAGGAGAATGAATGTCAGAAGATAACAAAAACCGTGACGAATACGAAAAAGTCTGTTATGTCTGCCGCCGCAGTGAATCAAAGGCGGGCCCGATGGTGCGGATGCCCGGCGGAATCTGCATGTGCCAGGACTGCCTGCAGAAGAGCTTTGACGCGGCAATCACGCTGACCGGCGGCGATTTTTCGAAGCTGATGCCCGAGTCGCCGATGATGCCGGGAATGTCCGACCCGGCGAAGATTGAGGGCGGATCCGGCACAGATTCCGGAGAACCGGGACCGGAAAGCGCAGAGAACGGAAAAAAAGCGGCAGAACAGCAGAACCACCCCGGCATGCAGTCGCCCTTCGGCTTCTCGATGGTGATGA
>CACYBV010000255.1 GCA_902772745.1 uncultured Eubacteriales bacterium | reverse complement strand
GGGGATATGATGTAAGCCTGTTTGAGCGGACCGGGAAGCTTGGCGGCGTCTTCATCGCGGCTGCGGCACCGGATTTCAAGGAAAAAGACAAGATGCTCCTTCGCTGGTACGAGCACCAGATGGAGAAACTTGCGGTCGATGTGCGGCTGAATACCGAGGCGACGCCGGAGATGCTTAAAGATTTCGACGAAGTGATTCTCGCGACCGGCGCGAAGCCGCGGAAGCTCCCGCTTCCGGGGCTCGCAAACCCGGGCGTCATGGAAGCCGTGGACTACCTGAACAATCCCGAAAAGGCCGGGGAGCGGGCCGTTGTGATCGGCGGGGGACTCACCGGTATTGAGATCGCCTATGATCTCGTCCTCAGGGGGAAGAAACCCGCTGTCGTCGAGATGCAGGCGGATATCCTGAAAGTTCCGGGCCTCTGCGCCGCGAACTCCAACATGCTCCGGGAAATCATCCGCTATTACCGGATCCCGGTACTCACAGAGACCTCGCTTTCGGGCGTTTCGGAGGATGCGGAAACCGGCCTGAAGGTGCTTTTGAAAAAAGCAGACGGAACGGAAGAAGCGCTTCCCGCCGACAGTGTGATCCTTTCGGTCGGCTATATCCCGGACCGCAGCCTGTATGAAGAGCTGTCGGCCTGCGGCGTTCCCGCGGAAAAACTGCACCTTCTGGGCGACGCGAACGAGGTCGGAAACCTCATGAGCGTGATAAGAGAAGCCTGGGATTTGTGTTATGCACTGTAGAAATAAAGGAGAAGAAAAATGGCACTCGTACACGTTGATTTTTATTCGCAGTCCCTTTCCGGCCAGACCGAGCTGTATGCGGTCCTTCCGAACGATGTCCCGCCCTTTATGGCGGAGATGAATGAGCATTATAAACGTCCTGCGAAGGTGCTCGTGCTTCTGCACGGCTACAGCGGCAATGCGGCGGACTGGGTTACAGGCTCGCGGATCCGGGAGCTTTCACAGGAGTACAACCTCGCGGTCCTGATGCCGAACGGCCGCAACAGCTTCTACATTGACAAGGAAGCGACCGGCGAGCAGTACGCATCTTTCGTCGGGAAAGAGCTTCTGGAATATGCGGCGCGTGCTTTCGGGCTGGACATTTCCCCGGAAAACTGCGCGATCGGCGGTCTCTCGATGGGCGGCTTCGGCGCGATCCATACGGGGCTTCAGTTTGACAGCTACAGCAAAGTGATCGGCCTTTCAAGCGCGCTGATTGTGAACGGTCTGAAGGACATTGACCTTCAGGGCAACAAGGTCGCGAACCGGGCTTATTACGAAGCTGTTTTCGGCGACCTGAAGAAGGCGGCGGAAACCGACCACAACCCCGAGGTGCTGGTGAAAAATCGCCTCGCGGAAGGAAAGCCCATCCCCGGCATCTTCCTTGCCTGCGGTTCGGAGGACTTCCTGTACAGGGCCAATACCGAGCTCTCGGAGTTTCTGAAGGCGAATGGGGTCGCGCATGAATATCATGTTTCTCCGGGCATCCACAACTGGAAGTTCTGGAATGAATGGCTGGAGCCGGCGATTCAGTGGATGCTGAAGTAAGCCCCGGGAATCCGCGGACGGAAAGGCAGCATAAAATGAAGCTTCTCATTTCAAAACGATACCTCCGGATTCCTGTCCGGCGCGGAGCGGATAAAGTATACTTTGTTTTCAGAAAAGGCGGAGAAACCGCATACCTTTTTGAGGCGGAACTCAATGCGGAGGATCCGGAAACCGTCTATGAGGCGGACCTTCGGGTTTTCCTCGGAGAAGAGCTGGAGCTTGTGCTGTATCAAAGGCAGGCGGACGGCCGCCATCCGATGCATTTTGAGCTGTTTCCGGCGGACGGAACGCTTCCGGAAAAGCTTCCGGATACCGTTTTCGAGCCGGTCTTCAGCGATGAAAAAGAGCCTGCCCCGGAAAATCCCCGGCGGCCTCTTATGCATTTCACGTCGGAAAAAGGCTGGATCAACGACCCGAACGGGTGCTTCAGGGACGATGCGGGGCTATGGCATCTGTATTTCCAGCATAATCCCTTCGGCCCGGAATGGGGCAACATGCACTGGGGCCATGCAGTGAGCCGGGACCTCCTGCACTGGGAAGAACGGGGCGAAGCGCTCCTCATCGACCAGGGCGGAATGATGTTCTCCGGCTGCGCGGTGAAGGACACAAAAAACGCTTCCGGACTCCGAAAAGACGGGGTGAATCCGGTGCTGTTTTATTACACGAGCGCCGGGAAAGAGTCCACGCAGTGCCTCGCGCTGAGCTATGACAACGGAAAGACGCTTGAAAAATACCCGGGGAATCCGCTGATTCCGCAGATCTCCCGGGGAAGCCGGGATCCGAAGCTTCAGTACGACCGGGAATTTGACCGTTTTCTCTGTCCGCTGTATCTTAAGAAGCACGAGTTTGCGATCTTCGAGACAAAGGATCTTCTGCATTTTACGATGCTGCAGAAGCTCGAGCTTCCCGGGGATATGGAATGTCCGAACCTGTACCCGCTCATATCTTCTGACGGGCGGAGGCTCTTCGTGTTCTCCGGTGCTGCGGACCGCTACCTGGTAGGGGAGATGCGGGAAGAGGGCTTTTTCCCGGTTCAGGAGGAACGGCAGCTTTCTTATGATTCGAGAAGCTACGCGGCACAGACCTTCTTCCGGGAGAGCGATGAGGAGCCGCTTCTCCGGATCGCCTGGGATACCTCTCCGATCCCGGACGCGCCGTTCAACTGCGCGATGAGCACGCCGCAGGTGATGGGACTACGGAAGATCGGGGAATCCTATGTGCTTTCTGCGGAACCGCCGGCGGAGTTTACCGAACTCTTTGAGGAGACCGCTCATTATCAGTGCATCCGGGATCTGGATACAAAGATCGGTTCCAAAGCTTTTATGATTACGATGGATTTCTCCGGCGCGGCTTTCGATGCGGAACTTTCGGGACTGCGTTTCTCGGCTGATGCCGGCGGTCTCGTGATTCACGGGATCCATTTTCCTGAAAGAGGCCCGCGGCCGGCGGAAACGAAGGATATTTTCCTGCCGCGGATCGGCGCGGAGTCCAGGCTCCGGATCATCGCGGACACAAACAGTGCGGAGTTTTACCTGAACGATACGGCGCTCACGACCGTGGCGCATGATTTTACGGAAGGGCCGACCGGCTTTTGCATTCATTCGGATCGTCCGCTGAATCTGCTTACATCGGCGGAGTATTTGCCGCAACGATAAATCAGCTGTCATTCCGGGCGGCGCGGAGTCCGGGGGAGTCCGTGATCGGGGAAATCGCCGTCCGCACGCGGCCGTGCGCTTCATGCACGTGCTGGCCTGGTCTATATAAGACGGTTTGCCCGGAACCTTGAAACCGGGGAAGTGATTGAACTGTACTGATAAAGGAGAAGAGTATGTACGAAAAAAACATTGAAATCCTGCGGGATGCGGTCGAAAACCACCGGGCGATCCGGAACATCAAATTCCACCGGAACCCGGACGGATCATTTGATCTTGAGGGCAACCTGAAGCTCTGGATCAAATGCATGGAGCCCTTTGAGAAGATCTTCCTGTGGGAGCAGGGCGCGCCCGGGTATGACCCGGAGAAGACCCCGCTTCAGGAGAATCCCTACATGGTTTTCATCCCGGCGGACGGCGCAGGGGAAAAAGAACCCCGGGGTACGGTCATCGTCGCGCACGGCGGCGGATTCCAGACCCGCACCGGCTGCGAAGGCGTGAATGTCGCCTGGTATTTCCACGAGAAAGGCTTCAATACGGTGATTCTTTCGTACCGGCTCGCGCCGTACACCCGTTTCGATGCGATCGACGACATGCAGCGGGCGATCCGGATCCTCCGTTACCGGAAAGAGGAGCTGCATATCACAGATAGGATCGCCTGCATGGGTTTCTCCGCGGGCGGAATGCTTTCCGCAAACTGCGCAACCCTGTACGACCCTGGGAAGGAAGATTCGGAGGACCCTGTGGAGCGCGAGAGTTCACGCCCCGATGCGGCGGTCCTCGGCTACGGCGCCTTTGCGGTCGTGGCTTATCCCGGCGGATTTTTTATGAACCCCTTCGGCGATCCGGAGGAGGTGCTTCGTCACGGCGCCATCTGCGCGGAAAATATCACGCGCCGAGAACGCCTGAAGCTTGCCCCGGAAGCGAATATCACCTGCGACACGCCTCCTTTCTTCATCTGGCAGACGAACTCGGACGACCCCCGGAACGCTTTTGCGACCGGCTACGCGCTGACGATGGCGGGCGTGCCCTTTGAGATGCACTGCTTCCCCGAGGGCGTGCACGGCCTCGCGCTCGCGGACGGCGAGAATGACCTCGCGATGAATCTGCCGCATGTCGCGAAATGGGCGGACCTGTGCGCAGACTGGCTTCTCGCGCAGGGGATCTGAAAAAAGTGGGTGCAGCCGCAGCCGCTAAAGTCTGTCATCCCGACCGGGCGAAGCGCGTGGAGGGATCATTCCGCAGCCGAAACCCGGAGGAGGAGTTTTAGGCTCCGGGCTGCGCCTTCCGCTCGCCATGATACAGAAAGGAATAAAAAACATGAAATACACTTATGAAGAAGCAAAGCCCTTCCTCCGCCTCCGCGGAAGAACCGTCGAGGACCCGGAGCGCGGCGGACTCTATATGAACTGGAGCACCTGCGGCTTTGATCTGCATTTCTGCGGGAAGAAGCTTTCCGCCCGTTTTGAAGCGATCGGCAATGAAAACAGGATGGACCCCGCGGCGCCGATGGAATACCCCTGTCTTGCCGTTTTTGATGAGGAAGACCGGATGCTTCGGCGGATGATGCTGAAGGAGGAAGACGCGGAAGTGACGCTTTTCGAGTCGGAAGAGATTTCCGAATGCTGTCTTCAGATCATCAAACTGACCGAAGACTCCCGCGGTAAAATCCGCCTGATCGGGCTTTCCGCGGACGGCGGGCTGCTTCCGCTTCCGGAGCGTGATCCGCGGCCGATGATCGAGATCGTCGGTGACTCGATCACCTGCGGTTATGGCAATGAAGCGAAGGATCCGGCAGAGCATTTCGATCCCGAAACCGAAAACGGCTGGGAAGCATACGGCCCCAGAGCCTGCAGGGAAGCCGGCGCAGACTGGTCAATCGTCGCGGCATCCGGCATCGCGGTCGCAGGCTGGGCAGGCGCACCTGCAGGCTTCGGACCGCCGCATTTCGCGATGGAAGAGCAGTACAAATGGACGGACCGTGCGATTTCGGACCTTCGGAACCTTCCGAACCCCGAGTGGGACTTTTCGGCGCATAAAAACGATATCGTGGTCATTAACCTCGGGACAAACGATGCTTCCCAGATCGCGTTCTCTCCCGACCGGGAGGCGGCGGAGCAGCGTTTCCGTGAGCATTATGCGGCCTTCATCCGGGAAGTCAGGCGCTTAAACGGCCCGGATACCTTCATTCTCTGCACGCTCGGGCCGATGGACTACTATCTGCTGGACGAAATCCGTGACCTCGTCAAAGCGTACCAGGACGAGACCGGCGATCCGAAGATCTGTTTCTACAAGTTCGGTCATGTGAATATGATGCGCGAGGGCTTTGGTGCGGACATGCATCCGTCCGTCAGGACCCATGAGCGGATGGGAAGGGAGCTTGCAGCGGTACTGAGGAGAATTCTGGACGCATAAAGAGACGGAACAGGATCATGTAAACTGGAAGAAAGATACGAGGTCCGCCGGTTTTTACGGCGGAGACAGGGAGGAATACCGATGGCAATGACAAGGACCACGATCCGTACGGGAGCCGTACAGGGTCAGGAAACCGATGCAAAGGGCGTCTCGAGCTTCCTCGGGATTCCATATGCAAAGTCCTGCGAAGGAAATCTGCGCTGGCACGCGCCGGTTCCGGCGGAAGCCTGGGAAGGCGTGCGGATCTGCGATGATTATGGCTTCAGCTGCTGGCAGCGGGACAACGCGAACTCTCCTTTCTTCAAAAAGATGATGGAGGAGAACCCGGTCCCCCCGAGACCCTTGCGGATGTCGGAGGACTGCCTCAGTCTAAATGTCTGGACGCCCGCAGAAAGCGCTGATGAGAAGCTCCCCGTCATGGTCTGGTTCTACGGCGGCGGGCTTCAGGGCGGCACTTCGGACGATATCATTTTCGACGGCGAAGGCCTCTGCCCCTATGGCGTGGTGCTGGTGACCGTGAATTACCGCACGGGCGTTTTCGGGTATTTCGGTCACGACGATCTGGAGAAGGAAAGCGAGCACGGAAGCTCAGGAAACTACGGTTTGCAGGACCAGATCCTGGCGCTTCAGTGGGTACGGGACAACATCGGATCATTCGGCGGAAATGCACAGAACGTGACGATTTTCGGCTGTTCCGGCGGCGGCAGATCCTGCCAGGGCATCGCCTGCTCACCGCTTGCCGCAGGCCTTGTGCAGCATGTGATCATTCACAGCGCAGGCGGTCTGAACCCGAACTACAGCCTCGACTACCACAGCCTGAAAAAACGCGGGCAGGAGTTTGTCGAATACTGCGGGAAGCATTCGATCGCACAGATGCGGGAAATTCCCGCCGCAGAGCTCCAGGCGAAATACGAAGCCTTCCGCAGGCAGTTCAACATCACCGGC
>CACYBV010000254.1 GCA_902772745.1 uncultured Eubacteriales bacterium | reverse complement strand
TTTCGAACTCCCGATTATCCTTGAAGCCTGCAGCCGTACGATGAAAAAGACGCACCAGCCCTCCTTCAGCTACGCAGACCGCATTCTATCCGACTGGAAGAACGCCGGCGTTAAAACAATGGAAGATGTGCAGAAGCTTGACGAAGGTTATGCAAAAAGGGACCGGAAAAACACCGGTAATGCGAAAAAAGCGGCGAATTCCCCGGCTTTCCGCAATTTTGAAGAGCGAAAAGACGACTACTCCGACCTGATCCGTCAGTACTACGAAACCTGAACCCCCGAGGAGAAAAAAACGTATGGCGCTTTCCAACGAACAGTACTCAAAGATGATGCGCGATTACGATGCGCGGCGATTCCAGGCCATGCGGGATATGGAGATCCGCAGGGAAACCGTATACGGACGCTTTCCGAAGCTTCGGGATCTGCAGCAGCGGATCGCCGAAAACGCTGCTGCACGCGCCCGCGCGGGAATTACCGGAAATCCGGCTTCGCTTCCGGAACTGGACCGGGAAAGTGCAGCGCTTCGCGAAGAAAAGGACCGGCTGCTTCGGGAATACCGGATTCCCGATGGGTATCTTGAGCCGCACTACAGCTGTCCGGACTGCCGCGACACCGGTTATATCGGCAGTGAAAAATGCCACTGTTTCCGCCGTGCGATCTCAGAGCTTCTGTATGACCAGAGCGGACTTCGCGCCGTGCTTTCACGTGAAAATTTTTCCACGCTTTCCATGGAATATTACGATCAGGATCTTGTCATCGGCAGCAAAAACCTGTATGATTATATGCAGGAGAAAGTCGCATTCTGCAGGAGATTTGCGGAGAATTACGACCTTTCGCCTCAGAGCATCCTCTTCTACGGGCCGACGGGAACCGGGAAGACTTTCCTCTCAAACTGCATAGCAAAAGAGCTTCTCGACAGCTGTCACTCGGTGCTGTATTTTTCGGCAATTGATCTTTTCAACCTGTTCTCGAGGAACCGCTACGGACAGGACCCGGATCCTGTGGACCGCTCGGTCCTTTCCTGCGACCTCCTGATCATTGACGATTTGGGTACGGAATCGGTCAATTCCTTTACTGTAAGCAAGCTTTTCTACTGCATCAATGAACGGCTGAACCGAGAAAAAGGCACCGTGATTTCGACAAACCTCGATCCTGCCCATCTCAGGGAGCTCTACAGCGAGCGGATTTATTCCAGGATCGTCAGCGGATATACGCTTCTCAGACTGGACGGACAGGATATCCGTATCAGGAAAAAGTTCAGACAATAACAGACATGATTTATATCGCCGTTTCGGCCGGAGGATTCGGGCCGGGGGGATGAAAAAGGCAGATAAAGAGAATCAATCAAGGAGGATTTCACATGGCAGACATCAAACTGCAGACAATTCCGGAAGGCGCTCTTGCCATCGTCGCGATGAAAAACATCGAACCTTTGGCAAAGAAAGTGGATGCCTACATTTCCGAATGGCGCCGTGAGCGCGAAGCCGCCGCCGGAGAACAGGCGCTTCACTTCACAGGCTACCAGAAGGACAGCTATATCCTTAATGTCAGGACCCCGCGGTTCGGCTCCGGCGAAGGCAAAGGCCAGATCCTGGAATCCGTCCGCGGCGACGATATTTACATCATGATCGACGTGCTGAACCACAGCCTGACCTATAAGCTTTGCGGCATCGAAAACCATATGTCTCCGGATGATCATTACCAGGACCTGAAGCGCATCATCGGCGCAATCGAAGGAAAAGCGAAACGCGTCAATATCATCATGCCTTTCCTTTACGAGAGCCGCCAGCACCGCCGCACCTCCCGTGAGTCTCTGGACTGCGCCGCCATGCTGCAGGAGCTGATCAGCATCGGCGTCGACAATATCGTCACATTTGACGCGCACGACCCGAGAGTCGCAAACGCGATCCCCGACAAGGGATTTGAGAACATTGCCTGCACCTACCAGTTCATCAAGGCGATCGGCAAGTCCGCGCCGGACCTTCCGCTGGATTCAGAACACCTGATGATCATAAGCCCCGACGAGGGCGGCACGGGACGCGCGATCACCTTCGCGAACTACCTGAACGTCAACGTCGGCATGTTCTACAAGCGCCGCGACTATACAAGGATCATCAACGGCAAGAACCCGATCGTCGCGCATGAATACCTCGGAACCGATCTTGCCGGCAAAGACGTCATTATCGTCGACGATATGATCAGTTCCGGCGATTCGATTATCGAAGTCGCGACCGAGCTCAAGAAGCGGAACGCGAACCGCATCTTTGCCGCCGCCACCTTCGGTCTGTTCACGAACGGTGTCGAGAAATTCGACAAAGCCTACGAGGAAGGGGTCATTTACCGCGTGCTGACGACGAACCTGACCTATCAGCGTCCGGAGCTCTTCGATCGTGAGTACTATGTCAGTGTGGACCTTTCGAAGTACATCGCGCTTGTAATCGACAACCTGAATCACAACAATTCGCTGAGTTCTCTTCTGACCCCGACCGACCGCATCAACAATTACCTTGCGAAGCACCGCGCGGAACAGCAGGAACGTCTGGTACAGCAGTGACAGGATTATTCTGACAGGGTTATCTTATGATGAAACTGATTTCATGGAATGTTAACGGGCTTCGGGCCTGTCTCCAGAAAGGCTTTCTGGACTTTTTCCGGGAGGCGGACGCCGATGTGTTCTGTCTGCAGGAAACCAAAATGCAGCCCGGACAGGCGGATGTAGACGCGCCGGAATACCACGAATACTGGTTCTCCGCCGTCAAAAAAGGTTATTCCGGGACTGCGCTTTTCTCAAAAACTGAGCCGCTGTCCGTGCGAAACGGCATCGGCATAGAAGAGTTTGACTGCGAAGGCCGGGTGCTTACGGCGGAGTTTCCGGAAGTCTTCGTCGTTACGGTCTACACGCCGAACGCGCAGCCCGAGCTTAAGAGGCTCGAATACCGGACACGCTTCGAGCACGCTTTCCGGGACTATATCTCAGGTCTGCGCGCCATAAAGCCGGTCATCGTCTGCGGCGACATGAATGTCGCCCACGAGGAGATCGACCTCAAAAACCCGCAGTCGAACCGCGGGAATCCCGGCTTTTCCGATGAAGAACGCGCGCTTTTTACGGAGCTTCTCGCATCCGGGATGACGGATACCTTCCGCTACAGATATCCGGACAAAAGGGACGCCTATTCCTGGTGGTCCTACCGCGCGAATGCCCGTGCCAATAATACAGGCTGGCGCATCGACTACTTCCTTGTCAGCGATGAGCTTCGGGAACGGATTATCGAGCCATCGATCCTGTCCGATGTCTACGGCTCCGATCACTGTCCGGTCGGACTGACGATCGATATTT
>CACYBV010000253.1 GCA_902772745.1 uncultured Eubacteriales bacterium | reverse complement strand
CGGAGCCGTGTGAAAATATTGTTTGAATTCGCTGTGGTTTACTCTTTCCCCACAGGTGCTGCAATAAAGGATCCCTTCGGGGACCTTTGCACCGCAATTTTTGCAAATCATATTTTACCTCCTGAACTATTCGTTGAAAATTTCCTCTCCGCGGGCCGGTTTGGCTCATCCGTGCTGCAGGTACATTGCCCTGTGCTGCGGCTTCGTGTTTTTCAGTGCGCTGCACTTTTTTGTTCTGATAGCCGGAGTATAACAGAATATGTACTTTGCCGGGTCGCCTGTGAAGCGACACTTAGGGGAAATGCTTCCCGGTTCTTTCTTTACAGTTCAATTGAAAATCCCTTGCACTTCACCTCAATCATCGGATAGTCCTGGTACATGAACAGCCAGCTCTGGTCCGGCTCCGACCAGGCCATATGATTGATATAAACGCTTTCTGTTTTCGCGTAGTTTATTACCTCTTCCGGTCCTTCGATCCGGATAATCACCATATCGGAAAGCTGACAGACATCCAGCTCCGGAACGGTAAAGAGATACTTCCTCACAATCCCGTCTTCATTCGCATCAGCCCTTTTCGCCATCAGATAGGTGGCGCCTTCCTTTTCCATGACTGCCATATCCAGGCCTTCGGAATCCTTCAGAAGCGCCCCGACCATGTACGGAGCTTCTGCATAAACCGTGCTTTTGAAAAAGTCTGCCGGCAGTTCCTTTTTGCAGCGGGCGATGGCTTCATCGATATTTGAAGCCACTTTTCTGTCACCGTAATAATCTGCGGCTTTCATTCGTTCCCTGATCGCAAACTGTGCCTGCAGATACAGGGAATATGCGGTTTCCGGGTCCTTTTGCACACTGTCTCCGCGTTCGTAGATTCCGCCGAGCCGGAGCGCAACATCCGCGAACTTGCATTCAAAACGCTCATACTCGAGATGCTCCCTGTTTTCCGAATAGATGGACTTGATCAGTCTCACCGCAGCAGCCGTATTTTTGGGGACGCCCTTCCCGGCGATCAGCATGTCGGCAAGCTTATATGTGGATTCAAAGATCCCATGGATCGCGCCGACCGAAAAATACTGAAAAGCTTTCTCATACTGCGGTATCCCGCCGTTTGCGCGCCCATAGTAATACAGATAACCAAGCGTGTTGTAATACGCCGGCGCCGGGTCTTCACAGATATCGATCAGTTTCAGAAGGCACTCCTCCGACTTTTTGAAGTCCTCGGGAAAGACATTGTTCCCGCCGTAGGAAGCATATGCCATTGCCTCCAGCGCTTCCGGCCAGCCCTTGTCCACGCCTTCAAGAACCATATCCCGATAAGTGTCATAATCTTCCGGCGGTGCGGTGCAGTCACCGGATTCCGGATCGGTCCATTCGGAAATCTTCTTCCTGAAAGCGCCTTCTATTATTGCGGAAACGGACTCCGGAACGTCCGGAGAAACCAGCGGATCACCGGGGCGGCCCGGGAGTTTGCGGATTACCTTTTTCATCCACTTCACAGGATAGGGGGAGGTAGTCTCTGTGACATACTCTGTCCGTGTTACCCTGACGGCTTTTTCTTCTTTCTCAAGGCCGACAGGAACAATGACCTGGTCTCCGGCCGCAGTCAATTCATCGTCCGAAAGATATGCATACTCATGTCCGTTTTCATCGAATTTCACATAAACGATATAATACTGCATTGTGCTCCCTCCTGCTTTATACGGATTCTTCACACTCCTGCTTTTCTTCACTCCGGCCAAACCGCTTCAGCGCCTGTTTTCGTGCGTTTCCGTCGGCTGACAGAAAGATCATGGAAAGATATTTGCAGAATATTATAGCATACAGAGATTATTTTGTCACATTTATTCGCGATAAGCAGGGACAGATTTTTCATAAGGAAACAGTTTACTTGCGACATATATAAAATAATACTCTCCCGCAATTCCACTCTTTCTTTTTTCACCACACATCATACCCTCTTCTTCACCACCATAAAAAGTAATTAAGATGAATCACCATAAAAGCCTTGAAAAATGCAGAGAGAAGCGTTATGATACTATATCATTTCATCGCAAGTAAACTGTAATCGGAGGAAAAATGGCAATCAGTCAGGAAGATGCGTTAATGAGAATCTCGGATTTCCGCGGAATCCCGGAATATGCGGCGGCGTTTGCAAAAGCCCGGATCAACGACCGTATAAAGCCGCTGAAACCCTCTTCTGCGGAAGGATACCTGAAAGACATCCGGGTGTTTCTCCGTGCTGCGGCGGAAGTGACAAAGCGAGCTTCTTTCAACGAGATCACGCTGGATGTGCTTCGTGAAATGACGCCTGAACAGATTATCACGATCCTTTACCGGATCGATCAGGGGAGAAATGTGCGCTCCGTTTACTCTCACACCGGGAAGCTGAGGATCATCCGCTCCATGTCCGCCCTCTTCTCCTACTACGAGATCTCTCCAAACCCGTTTTCCGGCCCCGGGCTTTCTGTGATCACGAAAACGACCAGGAAACGGGAAACCACTCTTTCCGAGGCTTCAAAAAAAAGCATGCGGGATTCTTCCGACGGCGTGAATTATCTGAACCCGAAGGCAGTCGATAATGAGAAATCAAAAGCCTATCATCTGAAAAACAAATCCCGCGACCAGCTGATCCTCGAACTAATCTTCATGGGACTGAACATGGATGAAATAGAACGGCTGAACTTCACGGACATCGATCCGGAAAAGAAAGAGATTCGCGTGGAACGGAGGTCAGGGACCGTCTCCCTTCCGCTTACAGACCGCTGTATCGAACTTTTTTGGGCCTATAAGCCGCTCCGTTCCGAAATACGTACAAAGATATACTTTCGCTTCCGGGACGACGAAAAAGCCTATTATGAGGCCTCAGACGGGCTGTTTTTATCCTACAAGGCAGACGGGAAGAAACAGGGCGGGTATGCGGGGCGGCTCAAAAAAGATTCCATCCGGCGGACTGTAATGGCGCATGCGAAAGGGAAGTCGAAAAAATGCATTTGAAGTAGTACGAGGAGCCTAAAACGGCTCCTCGTACTACTCTGTGAAATGCTATTACGTATCCGGTTTTTTCAGGCCCGGATCAGCCGTTTCCATTCCCTGCCTGTTTAGATCTGCTGCCCTTTTTCCTCAAGAAAACGGATGATGGCATCCGCGGAAGCCTGCGCACCGCCGAGCGCGCGCATGTCTTCGCTGAATTCCTTCGCTTTACTGCGGTATCCGGGATCTTCCAGCAGCCTGACAATCGCAGCCCGAAGCGATTCGGCAGTCACAGCTTTCTTGTCCAAAAAAGCGATGCCGAGACCGTTCTTTTCGATCTGCCGTGCGGTAATGGCCTGCTCATCCATCTGTGGGATGGCAATCATCGGTACGCCGTAATAAATGGCTTCTCCGGTACCGCCCATCCCTGCGTGGGTGATAAATACAGAAGCCTGCGACAGAATATCGAGCTGCGGAACCATTTTGCCAAGCTCGACATTTTCGGGAACGTCATGCAGGGTCTCGGGATCAACCGCCCCAAGCGCCGCAAAGACATTGATGTCCAGGCCGCGTACGGCATCAAAGAGGACCGGGTAATACTCCGGCCAGTTGTTGAAAGCGGTACCAAGAGAAGAATACAGAAGCGGCCGGCCGTTTTTGGGCGCCGTCCACGACCCGAAAGCGCTTCGTTTCCCGATCTGAACACCGGTAAAGACAAAACTGTCGTCAAAACTCTCGTAATTCGGCACCAGGCGCTTCTGGACCATCACCAGATTCAGGTCCCCCTGTCCGTCAAAGATTTCCTTTACCGTCATCTTGCGGCAGCCGTATTTCTCCACATAAGAATCGGCGATATGATCTGCGGCAACGCGCAGCGGATGATCGTCGGGAATTCCCGCGAAGGATTCCGCGACAGAGTAAGTGTCATTGGAGGGATAGCTCGTATAGAGCATAATGTTCGGAACCTTTAGAACGTCTGCCGCCATCGTACCGGCGATCCCTGCGAAATCATGGAGGATCGCGTCAGGCCTGTCCTTCTTCAAAACATCCAGGACCGTATCAATATAAGCTCCGGCTTCATTCAGGAAAAGGAAGGGCACAATCGCCGCCACGCTGCCGTCGTCTTCCTTTCCGCCGTCCTCCTTTTTCTGGTCTTTGGGATCGTTTCCCGCCATCCAGGAAGGGACCGGGACAAAAGCCGCACCTGTAGGCTCAATGATGCGCCGGAAATCCTCTGTACAGAAATACGTCACGCGGACGCCCCGCTTCGAAAGTTCCGTCACAAAGGACAGCGTCGGATTGACATGGCCGAAAGCGCCGAGGGATACAACCGCAATATGCATATCGATTCTCCTTAAAAAACAGTATGTTTCTTTGCCCGGTACATGGAAGTCAGTTTATTTATATCATGTTTCCGGATATTATTCAATAAATTCCGGAGATAACATCACCAATCAAAGGGATCATAGTAATCATCATCGTGAGAAATGTACGAACGCTTGTAGCACTCAGAACAAATCCCATAACTGGAATTCCAGGGCATAACCTTTCCGCAGATCCTGCACTTCTTTGGTTTCAGTTTCTTTGTTTCGAGAATGGTGATGATCGTCTTAGAGATCCCGCGTTTTGTCTGCAGTACCTTTTCCGCGGTTTTCTCAAGGCCGAAATTGACACAGTAGGTATACAAAAGGTCACAAATCTTATACTTGTTTTCAAGAGCGGAGAGGTCTTCGCTCTTCTCGTATTCCGGGATCGATATCTCCGCGTCATACCTCCGGCCTTATCCCTCGCTCTGGCAGATTCCGTAAAAGATTTGCATGCATTCGTCGGACTGTGTACTGAACGCAAGCAATGAAAGCCGATACTGAAGCATCTTATCCTGAGTATATATAGCGGCGATCCGACAGAGCGTCTTCATGCTTTCGGTCGAGCTTCGATAATACCCGGGGAGGATCACGACAGTCTCCCAGACCTGGATCAGATCAAGAAGCGGGAGGTCGAGAGAGAGAGCAGAAATCGGGGGAAACTGATCATGGCGTCGGTTACTTCCTCTGGATGAGCCATCAGCCCTTTCCGGATGAAAGACGGAAAGATAGCAGCGGCGACATATCCCTCCGGATAAATGCCGTAGCGACCTGCGCGGCCCGCAATCTGTTTCACCTCAGACTCGTTCAGCCAGCGTCTGCTTTTTCCGTCATATTTTATCAACTGCTCGAGAAAAACGACCCGGCGAATCGGAAGGTTCATTCCCATGCCGATCGCGTCCGTAGCGACAACAACGTCTGATGCACCGCTATCACTCAATGGCGAGCGATCTTGCTTTGGCATGTTTGTGCTTCTCGTTATACAGGGAAATCGTTTTTCCACGCTGAAAGTCATGCAGCAGCGAAAGCTTCTGCTCG
>CACYBV010000252.1 GCA_902772745.1 uncultured Eubacteriales bacterium | reverse complement strand
TTAAGCGCGTAAACATGAACGTCGAGAATACCCGTGTCGGACAGATCACGGACTATGACAAGCTGACGCTTGATGTTTACACCAATGGCACCCTGGCGCCGGATGAGGCGGTCAGTCTCGCAGCGAAGGTGATGAGCGAACACCTGAGCCTCTTCATCGATCTTTCGGAGAATGCGAAGCATGCCGAGATTATGGTGGAGAAGGAGGCTGACGAAAGCCATAAAGTCATGGAAATGAACATTGACGAATTAGAGCTTTCCGTTCGTTCTTACAACTGCTTAAGGAGAGCCGGCATCAATACCGTCGAAGAGCTTTGCAACAAGACTTCGGATGAAATGATGAAGGTCAGAAACCTCGGAAGAAAGTCCCTCGACGAGGTGCTTGCGAAATTAAGAGAGCTGGGCTTATCCCTTAAGTCCGGCGAGGAGTAACGGAGGAAACAAGATATGGCAGGTTACAGAAAACTTGGCAGAACTTCCAATCAGAGAAAGGCGCTTTTAAGGAACCAGGTTACCGCGCTTATTCAGCATGGTAAGATCGTGACCACCGAAGCGAAAGCGAAGGAAGTCCGCCGGATCGCGGAAGGCCTGATAGCGCTTGCGGTAAAGGAAAGAGACAATTACGATACGGTAACCGTTCAGGCGAAAGTCGCGAGAAAAGATAAAGACGGAAAGCGTGTGAAGGAAGTCGTCGACGGAAAGCGCGTAACCGTTTATGATACGGTTGAAAAGACCATCAAGAAGGATCAGGCTTCCCGTCTGCACGCAAGACGTCAGATGCTGAAGGTTCTCTACGGCGTAACGGAAGTTCCCGCGGAGAACAAGGGCAGGAAAAAGCTGACAAAGGAAGTTGATATGCCTAAAAAGCTTTTCGAGGAAATCGCTCCGAAGTATGCGAACCGGAACGGCGGTTATACAAGGATCGTGAAGATCGGACAGCGCAAGGGCGACGCAGCGATGGAAGTTTTGCTTGAGCTCGTATAATTAAATTTTTATGGTAAAAGCCCCATCCCTGAACTGATGGGGCTTTCGCCGTTATAGGATCTTTTTTGTGAAGCCGAAAAAACGTAAGAAGAAATACCGCAAATATCTGGTTCTCCTGATTGTCTTCCTGGCTATTCTGGGCGGGACGCTTGCTGTTGCGATCATTACGAAAACCCATCGGGAAACACGTTTTGAAGGCATGAAGGCGGCGAGCCTTCCGATACTCAGACTGTCTTTTCTTGACGGCGTTTATGAGGCGGAGCTGCACGGATATGTGCAGAAGATGGATGAGAGGAAAATGCGGGACATGATCGTACCGCTGTCTGAGGACAGGGGGATCGACGTCGTGATCGACCGCTACGGAAATGAAATCCGGTCGCTGGAGTATCAGCTGAAATCCCTGGACGGAAGTCAGTATATCGACGGCGGGACCGTGGATTTCGGGAAGGAGAGTACGGACAGCATCCGGATTTCCCTTCAGTTTTCCCAGCTCCTCCAGAGCGGCACGGAGTACCAGCTTCTGCTCGCGGCAGATACGGCGGAAAAGCCGGTGTATTTCTATACCCGCGTGATTTATGCCAAAACACAGTACGCCGGGGAACTGCTTTCTTTTGTGCGGGAATTTTCGGATGCGACATACGACCGGGAAAAGGCGGCCTCTTTCCTTGTGAATTATATCCAGCCGGATCCGGACTCGAATTCGTCGGATTATTCCTATACCGACATTCACAGCAAATATTCGATGCTGACTTACGGCAGCATGGATGTCAGGAGGACTTCGGAGCCGCTTCTTCGGATCCAGGAGCTGGAACCCACCCAGGCTTCCGTCAGTCTTTCGTATACGATTGAGATGCCGGACGGCACGAGAAACCGTAATCTTTCGGTCCAGGAGTTTTTCTGCGTGCGTTACCGTTCGGAGAAGGTTTATCTCCTGGACTATTACCGGAAAATTCAGGAAATTTTCAATGTGGAAAGCGCGTCGCGGGAAAGCGGGCGTATTCTTCTGGGAATCTCGGACGAAGAAACGAAGATCCGGAACTCTGACAATAATGACTATACGGTTTTTGTCCAGAACCGCTGTATCTGGAGCTATAATTCCAGGACAAACGCGATGAGCCTGATCTTCAGCTTCGACGACGAATCAGATCATTCGAACCGTTCTTCCTATGACCACCATGATATGCAGGTTGTCAAGGTCTCGGACGACGGAACCATCGACTATATGGTGTACGGCTATATGAACCGCGGCAATTACGAGGGCAGGGTCGGGATCTGTTTTTACCGTTACAGTACAGCGGACAATTCGACAAGACGCCTGTTTTTCATGCCGGTCCAGCAGTCCGAACAGATGCTGATGATGGATCTCGGGACACTTGTATATGTCAACGAATCCGATGTCTGTTACCTGCGTTACGGCGACGGCATTTACTCGATCGACCTCAGTTCAGGCGAGTCGGTGGAAGTTTCGATCCGCGCATATCCCGGTGCTTATGCGATGAACAGCACGGGAAATGTCGTCGCATGGCAGGAAGGTGACGACCTCAAATATCCGCAGCGTCTCGTAATCCTCAACATGGATTCGCAGACCACGGCGGTTGTAAACGCCGAAGACCGGGAATTCGTCAAAATCCTGGACTTTATCGGTGATGACATCGTCTACGGTTTCGGAAAGGCGGAAGATTCTCTGATCGAAGCCAATATGGACATGCAGCAGCTTTTGTCAAAGCTTGTAATCGCATCGACGGATGAGGAGCTTCTGATCCAGCAGGAATACGTTCCGGAAGACGGATTCATACTTTCCGCCGATGTCCTCGACACGAGGATCGCGATCCGTCAGGGGAGAAAGAACCCGGAAGGCGGTCTCCAGTATCTCCCTGACAAGATCCTGCTGATGACGCAGGATATCGGGAAGAATCCGGAGAAAAGCATGCGGATGAGCCGGGAAACCGACCCCGTAAAAAAGGAGTATTATATACAGCTTGGCAAGGTAACGGCGGCGGATTCGCAGTTTTCGAGCGTGATACCGCGCTTTGCGGAGACAGATGACGTGAATGTAATCGATCTTCTCCACAACCAGAAGGATGCTTTTTATGTCTATGGTTATGGGAAGCTGCTGTATGTGGAATCCGAATTCAACCGGGCGATTGACGAAGCGTTTTCTGTGTTCGGTGTCGTAGTCGATGACGAAATGAAGACGCTGTGGACCAGGGGAACGCGGGATCTTTTCAAAACACTGTCGATCCAGCCTTACCGGGCTGAGACCTCGGACGATACCCTCTCGGCCGCGCTTCAGATCCTTGCGGCGCAGGAGGGAATCCAGCTGCCTCGCGTAAAGGAAGATCTCGAACAGGGAAAGAACCCGTTCGAAATCCTTGATGAGGCGCTCGGAGAGAACAGCGCCGTAAACCTTTACGGGTGTTCGGTGCAGGAAGTCCTGTATTTTATCAATGAGGGACATCCCGTGCTGGCGGTTACGGGCGACCGGAGCGCTGTCGTGATTACAGGCTATGAACGGCAGAGCGTAACCGTGTATTTCCCGCTTACAGGAGAGTCTGCCAGTACTGAAATAGGTGCCGCCGAAAGCTGGTTCGGGGATTACGGAAACTGCTTTATTTCCTATAAACGCTGACATCATGCGGCACAGGGAGATCAATGAACGAAGAAAGCAAGAAAAAAAAGAAAATACGGAAGGTGCTGAAGCGGATTATGCAGTTCAGCCTGCTTTTTCTGCTGCTTGCGGTTCTGGGCGTGACGGTTTATGCGGCGATTGCGGCCCCCAGACTGATGAAGAAGCGGGCAGCCGAGGCTGCAAAACGTGAATCGGAGAAGGCTTCGATCGAAGAATCCAGAGCTGCGGCAGCCGCTTCGCGCTCAGCTGAAGACCTGACGAGGGAGACAGATCCTCCGGATCCGACGCGGGAGACCCAGACGGAAGTCCCGACGGAATCCGAAACCGAATCCGAAACCGAAGATTCCGACGGCTTCAGTATTGTCGATCTTTTCGACCCGGCGCTTTTTGAAGATCCTTCGGATGAAGAGGAAGGTTCGGATTATGCGTCTCTTGCTGCCGAATATGCATCGGAGAAACGGATCTGGATGGGAGACTCGCGCTTTGTCGGGCTTTCGGACTCTGTTCCGCATTCCGACAACGACGTGTTCATCAGCAAAGGCGCAATGGCTTATGACTGGTTCAGTACGGAAGGGCTGTCCCAGCTGATGCTTGAGCTTTCAAAAGACCCGGAACGGATCGTCATCATCAACTTCGGACTGAATGACTGCGCCAACAACAGCGCCGGATGGAAGGACTATTTCGTCGAGGATTATGTGGATACAATCAACCGCCTGATGTCGCTGTATCCGGATACCCGGTTTGTATTTGCATCCGTCGGCCTCATCGACGGCGACTATAAACGGGGCGCCGGCCGCGGAACGCTGCCAAAAGACCAGGTCTGTCTCTATGTCGACGAGTTTAACTATACGATGTACTCCAACTGTCTTGCAGAGTATATCGACCTCTCGGAGTATCTGGTCCGGGACGGATACCGTACGGTCGACGGCGTGCATTACGATGCGGCTACAAACCTGAAAATATACAATTACTGCGTTGCAAAAGCAGGAAAGTATGAATAATCGGAAATCATGGAAAAAGCCCGGAAAAGGGCTTTTTTCTTCCTTACAGCCCTATCCCGGCTTTCTGCCCGGGATGAATTCTTTTTCGTTTTTTTTGGTCCGGATCTGAGGATTCGGAAACCGGGGCAGGCGGAATAATTTACGAAAATGCAGTTTACTTTCTGCATCTTTTCTGTTACAATGACGATGGCTGCTTCCGGATGAAAGACGGGAGCACATTGTTATGAGTTCGCGGTAAAATGCGCGGACAGAGAAAGGGAGGAGTCGTACCTGTGAGAAAGACTTTTCGCGGCGGCGTACATCCGAAAGAGGCGAAAGAGCTGAGCCGGGATTGCAAGCTGGAAAGCTTTGATCCGCCGGCGGGCACAGAAATGGTCTATGTGCTCGCCCAGCATATCGGAAAGCCTGCAAAGGCTGTCGTCAAAAAGAACGATCCGGTGCTTGTCGGGCAGCGTATCGCCGAAGCGGACGGATTTGTCTCCGCAAATATCATCTGTTCCTGCTCGGGAAAGGTGAAGGCGGTGGAAAAGCGCCGCACGATTGCCGGAACCATGCTGGAATGCATCGTCGTCGAGAATGACGGGGAATACACGAAAGATCAGAACATCGGAGTGAAGCAGGAGATTTCGGAGCTTACGAATCAGGATATCCTGACGCGGGTCCGGGATGCGGGCATCGTAGGGCTCGGGGGCGCCGGTTTCCCGACTTCTGTAAAGCTTGCCCCGAAGGACCCGGACGCGGTGAAATACGTGATCGGAAACGGTGCGGAATGCGAGCCGTATCTTACCTGCAACGACCGGCTGATGCGGGAAAAACCCGCGGAAATCGTGGAAGGCATGGAGCTTGTGCTCCGTCTGTTTAAAAATGCGGAGGGCGTGATCGCGATCGAGAAGAACAAGCCCGAGGCGATTGCGGCAATGGAGAAAGCCTGCGCAGGAAAAGAGAATATTCGTGTGGCGGCGCTTCCGACAAAGTACCCGCAGGGCGGCGAGCGTTCGCTGATTTACGTCATTGCAGGGATCGATTTCCCGACCGTGAAGCTTCCGGCGGATGTCGGCTGCATTGTCGACAATGTCGGCACGCTCTATGCAGTCCGTGAGGCGGTGCTTTTCAACGAACCGCTGTATCGGCATGTGATGACCGTCAGCGGCGACGCGGTGAAGGAACCGAAAAACCTTATCGTCCGCGACGGCACGAGCTTTTCCGCAATCGCGGAATTCTGCGGCGGCGTAAAAGAGGGAACGGAACTGAAGAAGGCGATCTGCGGCGGTCCGATGATGGGACTGACCTTAAGCTCTCTGGAGATTCCGATCCATAAGACGACGAACGGACTTCTTTTGATGTCGAAAGATGAAGTCGAGAAGGCGGAGAAACAGATGACCGCCTGCCTGCACTGCGGACGCTGTACAACTGTCTGCCCGCAGGGCCTGAACCCCGGAATGATGGCAGAGGCCGCGGAAAAAGGCAATTACGAGCGTTATGAGAAGAAACTCTGGGGCCTTGAGTGCGTAGCCTGCGGCTCCTGTTCCTATATCTGCCCCGCAAAGCGCCCGCTGACGCAGATCTTCCGGCAGGCCAAGGCGGAAATTACGGCGAAGAAACGCGCGGAAGCCGCGAAAGCGGCAGCGGGAGGAGGCAAATGATGGCAAAACTCTTGAATCTTTCCTCCGGCCCACAGACAAGAGACCGCTGGACGACGCCTTTTATCATGTATTTTGTCGCGGCAAGTCTGCTGCCGGCAGCGATCGTAGGCGTAGTCGTAAACGGCCTGCATTCTCTCTTTATCATTCTGGCGTCTGTAGCGACCGCGGTGCTCTGCGAGTTTGTTTTTGACAAAATCTGTAAGAAACCCGACACCTGGAAGGACGGCTCGGCTGTTGTGACAGGCATGCTTCTGGCACTCTCCCTGTCCCCGTCGACGCCTCTTTACGGACCGATTCTCGGCGCGGCTTTTGCGATTATCGTCGCGAAATGCTGCTTCGGCGGCCTCGGGAAAAACTTCATCAACCCGGCGCTTGCGGGCCGCTGCTTCCTTCTGATCAGCTTCGGCAAGTCCATGACGCTTTTTGAGGTGGACGGGGTTGCTACGGCAACGCCGGTCGCGGACCTTGCTGCGGGAAAGGCAGTCAATATTACGGCGATGTTCCTGGGAACCGGAGGCGGCGTCATCGGCGCGTCGATTCTGGCCTTGGCGCTCGGCGGCCTCCTTCTCTGGGCAATGGATATTATTCATGGGCAGATCTGGATCTCGGTGCTCGTCGGATTTACCGTTTTTATGGGACTGTTCGGCGGACACGGCTTCGATCCGGAGTTCCTTCTCGCGCACCTCTGCGGCGGCGGTGTGATCATGGGCGCTTTCTATATGGCGACGGATTACACGACTTCACCGGTGAGCCGGCTCGGGCAGACGGTTTACGGTCTTCTCATCGGCATCCTCGGCGCGCTGTTCCGCGTGGCGGGATCTGCGGCGGATTCGTTCAGTTATTCGATTATCATCGGCAACCTGTTCACGCCGCTCATTGAAACCTATATCATACCGAAGCCTTATGCTTACCGGAAGTCGGCAATCGCCCTGCAGAACGGCGAGCCGCAGCTTCCCTTCTGGAAAAAGATACCGAGGCCGGTGATTGTGCTGACGGTGATCGCACTCGTGACCGGCGCAGCGCTTGGCGGCGTCTATACCATGACCAAGGGTACGATCGAAGAAAAGAAACGTCAGGAAAAACTTGCCTCCTACAAAGAAGTGCTTCCCGAAGGGGAGGAGTTCGTTTCGGATCCGGGACTTGATGAGAAGGTTTCGGAGATCGGCGGAAGCTACGGAACAGATTTCGGGAAAATTACGATCAATGAGGCGATCATTGCCAAAAACGCCTCCGGTGAAACTGCCGGCTACGGCCTCAGCGTGACTTCCGGCGACGGCTACGACGGAAACGTTACGGTATCCGTCGGAATCAGCAGCGACGGGGTCGTGCAGGGCATTGCCTTTACCGAACTTCATGAAACCGCCGGAATGGGCATGCAGGCAGCGGAACCGGCGTTCTATGAACAGTTTAAAAACCGGGCGGTGAGCCGCTTTAAACTGCTGAAGGGCGGCGGCGCTGCGGCTGCGGACGAGATCGACGGAATCTCCGGCTGTACGCGCACATCGACCGCGGTCACCAACGCCGTGAACGCAGGCCTTGATTTCTATGAAAATGTGCTGAAAGGAGGCAATTACGGTGAATAAATACCTGGAACGCCTTTATAACGGCATGATCAAAGAGAACCCGACGCTGATCCTGATGCTCGGCATGTGCCCGACGCTCGCGGTTTCGACGCGCGCTATGAACGGCATCGGCATGGGACTCTCGACAACCGCGGTGCTGATCCTCTCGAATATCGTGATTTCGATGCTTCGGAAAATCATCCCGGATCAGGTTCGACTTCCCGCCTATATCGTCATCGTAGCGTCTCTAGTGACAGTCACAGAGCTTCTGATCGAAGCGTATCTGCCGGCCCTGTATTCGGCTTTGGGCATTTACATTCCGCTGATCGTCGTAAACTGCATCATCCTGGGACGTGCGGAAGCCTATGCGAATAAAAACACGGTCGGCCTTTCGGCGATGGACGGTCTCGGGATGGGGCTCGGGTTTACGATCGCGCTGACGCTCGCGGGCATGTTCCGCGAAGTACTCGGAAACGGAACCGTTTTCGGCCTGCAGGTTTTCCCGGAAAGCTGGGAACCGATCGGCATCTTTGTACAGCCTCCGGGAGCCTTTCTCGTGATCGCTTTATTCATTGCTGTGATGAACGCGATCGGCATTAAGACGCGGCAAAGAAAGCTCGTCGAATCCGACGGATGCGATATGGGATGCGCCGGCTGCTCGATGGCGGCGGAGTGCAAAAAAGCGCAGAAAGACACGGAAAACAAGGAGAAGGGGGGAACTGAATTATGATGAAGAATCTGGTCCTCCTGATTGTCGGAGGCGCACTCATCAACAATGTTGTCCTGAACCAGTTTCTGGGCATCTGCTCCTTTTTGGGGGTTTCCCGGGAAATGAAGGCCTCCGCCTCTCTGGGCGGTGCGGTCATTTTCGTCATGACGGTCGCGTCCGCCGTGACGAGTCTCCTTTATAATTTCGTGCTGGCGCCTCTTGGGATCGATTACATGAAGACGATTGTCTTCATCCTGATCATCGCGGCTCTTGTTCAGATTGTCGAAATGTTCCTCAAGAAGAAATCCCCGGCGGTTTACCAGGCTCTCGGAATCTTCCTTCCGCTGATCACGACGAACTGCGCGGTTCTTGGCGTGGCGCTCACGAATGTGCAGAACGAATACGGCTTCCTGGAGTCGGTGCTCTCGGGCTTCGGCACCGCGCTCGGCTTTACGCTTGCGATCGTGCTTCTTGCGAGTATCCGTGAAAGGATCAACGAGAAGGACATTCCGGCGCCGCTTCGGGGTGCTCCGATCGTTCTGATTGCCGCAGCGCTGATGTCGATTGCATTCATGGGCTTCTCGGGCCTGTCTTTCTAAAGGGGGTGCGGGATGAAGATTATTCTGATTACAGTTCTCGTCATTACCCTTGTCGGCCTGATTGTCGGCGCCGGACTTGTGGCAACCGGGAAGAAGTTCCATGTGGATATTGACGAGAAGGAAGCCGCGGTACGTGCGGAACTGCCTGGAAACAACTGCGGCGCCTGCGGTTATGCGGGCTGTGATGCGATGGCGGCTGCGATCGCAAAAGGTGAAGCGCCGACAAACGGATGTCCCGTCGGCGGAACGCCGGTCGCGGAAAAGATCGCGGAAATCATGGGCGTTGCCCCTGTGGCCGTTGAGAAAAGAGTCGCCTTCGTAAAGTGCAAAGGAAGCTGCGACGTCACCCGGAACCAGGGAAATTACGTCGGCATGCGGGACTGCCGTTCGGCGGTGATGTCCGGCATGAACATCGCGGAATGCGACTACGGCTGTCTCGGCTTCGGCTCCTGCCAGGCCGTCTGTCCGAATGACGCGATCAAGGTCCGAAACGGCGTCGCGCTTGTCGACGAAAACAAATGCGTCGCCTGCGGACTCTGCGTCAAGGCCTGCCCGAAGGGCCTCATCGAAATCGTTCCCGCCGCGAACAGGGTTCGGGTGCAGTGCAGCAATAAAGAGCGCGGACCGCAGGTGAAAAAAGCCTGTGAAGCCGGCTGCATCGGCTGTACGCTCTGTGTGCGTCAGTGTGAGTTCGAAGCAATCAGCGTCGTAAACAACATCGCGAAGATTGACTACGAAAAATGCACTCAGTGCGGAAAATGTGCGGAGAAATGCCCGGCGAAGGTTATCCTTCCTCCGGTATAAGGAAAATAAAATCGGGACTTGACATGTGACCGCTCGTTCACTATAATGTGAACAAGCGGTCACATGTCATTACAGGAGGCTTTATGGCGAAGGATACAAAGGAGCGGATACTTGAGGCGGCGCTGGATATGTTTTCCCAAAAAGGCTATGACGGGACAAACATCCGGGAGCTGACCGCGTCTTTGGGACTGGTAAAATCATCGATGTACCGGCATTTTCAGAGCAAGGAGGATATCTGGAACGCGCTCCTTGACGAAATGACCGCCTATTACGGGGAACGTTTCGGTTCTGCGGAACATCTGCCGCCCGTACCGGAGTCTGCGGAGGATCTCGTTCGGATGACGATGAGGATGGTGAATTTTACCGTGCATGACGAAAAGGTCGTAATGACAAGAAAGCTCCTCACCATCGAACAGTACCGGGACGCGCGTGCGCGCGATCTTGCGACAAAACACTTTCTTACGGGGCTGATAAAAATGTTCAGCTTTGTTTTTTCCGGTATGATGGACAGGGGACTTCTCCGCCGGGATGATCCCGAGATGCTCGCTTTTTCCTATACGGCGCCGATTTCTGCACTGATTCATCTCTGTACCCGGGAACCGGAGAATACAGAGGAAGCGCTGCGGAAGGCCGAAGCCTTCAGCCGGCATTTTATCAAAGTGTACGGAACTGAAAATGCCCAGGCTGAAAAAGCCCCTTCGATCGTGATCAGAAAGTGTGAAACCGGGGAAATACCGGCCGCACTGGAACTGGCCTGGCGGGTGTTTTCCGAATTTGAGTCCCCGGCCTACGGCCCGCAGGGAACTGAGGAATTTCGAAAAAGCATCCATGACGGAGAATACCTTCGGGGAATCGAGTATTACGGCGCTTTTGATGAAGACCGGCTGGTCGGTGAAATCGGGATTCGTCCGGACAGAAAACATATCTGCTTTTTCTTTGTGGACAGCGCCTATCACCGCCGCGGAATCGGGACAAAGATGTTCCGGTATCTGCTGCAGGAGTATCCGAATACAGTAATTACGCTGAATTCCGCGCCGTATGGTCTTCCGTTTTACCGTAAACTCGGATTCGTCGAAACAGACCGGGAACAGACCGTGAACGGAATCACATTTACGCCGATGAAACATGAAGGAGGACAAAAGTGATCAGAAGTACAACAAAGTATCAGGCAGAGGAATCGGAAATCAAATTGCTTTTCCAGTCCGGAGGGCTTGGCGAAGCCGTCATGATTTCCCCCCTGGGAGACGGAGAATTCAATGCGGTCTACAGGGTGAAAACGGAATCCGGCACGGAATACGCACTGAAAATCGCGCCGCCCAAAGATGCTGAAGTACTGACTTATGAAACAAATATGATGGATTCGGAGGTGTTCTGGTATCGTCAGATGAAAGAACATACGGACATACGCTGCCCACGGATTTTTCTGTATGACTGCTCCGGCGAAGTAATCAAAAGCAGCTGTTTCGTAATGGAAATGATGAAGGGCATTCCGCTCTGGGCGGCAAAACTGACGGGTACGGATCTGGAAAATGCACAGGCGGAGAAAATTCATATGCTGACAAAAATACATGCGGTCGAGAATGATGGATACGGCTATCGGCAGACAGGCCTTCATGCGTCCTGGTACCTGGCACTTCGGTCGATGGCGGAGAATCTTGTGAAAGACTGTAAGGCGCTCGGATATGAGACACCGGACGGGGAACGCTTCCTTGATTATATCGATTTGCACAGGAAAACACTGGAAAAAGCCCCGTGCCGCATGGTGAACTTTGATCTCTGGGACAGCAATATCCTGTATGATGACGGAAAACTCGTCTGGATCGATCCGGAGCGCAGTTTCTGGGGGGATCCGGTGGCGGATTTCATCACGCTCGGCCCCGGGCAGAAAACGCCGCTTTCGGAAAAACAGAAGGAGATCGACATTTACAACCGCTTTTCCGAAGAAAAGATCGAACTGACCAGAGACACGGAAATCCGCTATGCCTGTGCAGTCGCTTATCTAGCGCTGATCGAGGAAGTGGAGAAATACGTCCGCTATGAACCGCACGAAGCAAACTACATCCGCAATACCGTCGATGCGGCGGATATGTACCGTATGGCATTCGGGATTCTCGGGAAATAATACAGGTATTTGCGACCGGAAAGGACAGGAAGAAGACAATGGAGAAGTATAAACAGTATAAAATTTTTACCCTTCGCGAACGGCCGGAGCTGTCGGACCGGGCAGCGGAATGGTTTCACGAAAAATGGGGTGTCCCGAAGGAAGCCTACCTCGAGTGCATGGAGGATTATCTTTCGGGCAGGACCGAATACGGGTGGTATCTTTGTCTGGACGGAGAAAAGATCGTCGGCGGAATGGGCGTAATCGAAAACGACTTCCACGACCGGAAGGACCTTGCACCGAATGTCTGCGCAGTTTTCACGGAAGAAGCATACCGCAAACAGGGAATCGCGGGAAGGCTTCTCGGCCTGACCGTCGAAGACCAGAGAAATCACGGCATTTCACCGCTGTATCTTGTGACCGACCACATCGGCTTTTATGAGCGCTACGGCTGGGAGTTTTACTGCATGGCGCAGGGAGACGGCGAGCCGGAAATGACGCGGCTTTATATCCATAGATAAAGAAAAAACTGAGAAGCGGCGTAAGTTCAGCGGCAGATCCGACTTGAAAAGAGAGTGTTATTGTATGCAGCAGACAGAAACATCAGGAGGAGATGCAGAATGAGACAGAAAGCGGAAGCCTATCTTTTCGGCCAGATTCTCGGAACCCATTCCTTTCTTTTAAGGGACGGATTCCTGGAACCGGACGAATATGCGGAGATTAAGGAACAGTATTTTCTCCCGGGAGGAGAAACCGGAACCGCCGCAACGGTGCTCAGTTCACTCGGGGTATCGGTGAAAATGGACGGCACCAGGATCGGGACAGAAGTCGCGCCGATGCTGAAGAAATTCTATGAGGATAAACAGGTGGATCTTTCCTCGCTGAGTTTTCCCGAGGATGATCCCGGCGTCATGGATTATGTGGTCATCGCAGGGCTCGTCCGTTCGCCGATGGGGCGATTCCGGACGCTTTCAGAGCAGGGCATCCGCTACTGGAATATTCCGCGGGAAGAGGATATCGAAGGCTGCAGGGCGGCGGCGATCGATCCCTTCTTCGGAGAGGAGACCATACGCGCGGCAGAACTCTGCAGGAAGCACGGAATTCCCTATGTGACGATCGACAGCCCGCATACATCGCTTCTGCACAGATATGCGGCGGTCAACGTGGTCTCGAAGGAATGTGTTGCAGAACATTATCAGGGGCTGGGGCCGGAGCGGATTATGGAGCTTCTTATGAACGAGGCGGAAGGCCTGGTGATCCTGACGCAGGGCGGGAGTGAGATGCTCTACGGCCGGAAGGGCGGAAGAATTCATCGGAGGAAGCCCTTCTCTGTCACAGTCAGAAGCACTCTCGGTGCGGGAGATACGTTCAAGGCCGGCTGTGTGTACGGAGTGCTCCGGGGTATGAGTGACGACGAACTGGTGCGTTTTTCCGCTGCCTGCTCTGCGATCGCGATTTCCCGATTCCCGCTTCCGAAAAATCCGCCGAAACTGTCGGAAGTCGAAGAACTGATCCGGACGCAGAATTGAGGGAGTACTCACATGAAGGTTATGGACCCCTATGCGGAGATTATAAACAAACTGATCGATTTTGCAGCGGAAACAGATGCGGTACGCGCGGTCATCGCTATCGGATCGCGAACCCGGACGGAAACTCCGGCGGACGAATATTCCGACCTCGACCTGATCATTGTCACTAGGGAGCCGGAAACGTGGTTTTCAGGCGAGATCCCGGCTGGATTCGGAAACGTCCGGATTTCCTTTATCGAACCGACACTCGGCGGCGGCAGAGAAAGAAGAAACATTTACGATGCGGACAAAGACCTTGATTTTATCATTTTTCTGGACCAATGGGCGGATTCCGGAGTGCTGGAAGAACTGAAGTACTGTTTTTCGCATTATGATGAAGCGGACTGCCTGCGGGCACTTCAGGCGACACACCGGCTTTTTGCGCGCCTTGCCGCTGCTGTAGCGGAAAAAAAAGAATATCCGTATCCGGCAGACGCCGAAGTCTGCGCTGCGGAATATCTGCATCTGGCATAAGCGCATTATTTTCTGATTATACAGACGGACGGAGACGGCCGAGGCGCTGAAAGCTGCAGAAGTTTTCGGAGACTTCCTGATACCGGCGGAGGCATCATGACCAGAGAAAAGAAAAAGTTTACTGGTTTCGTGGTCAGTAAAAAGAAAGCCTTCGTCAGCTGGAGACCGGACCTTATGGCATCGACCCCTGCTTCAGAAACAGACCCTTCCGGAGATCAGAAACTTCGGGAAGCATCGGATGATTTTGATGTAAAAAGACTGCTTTACGGTGTTCCGGACAGCCGCTAAGGAGGTTTGCCCGACAGCCGCATCCATGATATATGACGTGACGGAGCGGACGGCTTCTTCTCAGGCCGTTCCGGGAGTCGGATTACGACGACCTGTATGAATTCCTGGCGCAGCTTCGCGGCGACGAGTTTGAGGAATACCCGGGAATCACTTATGAGAACGGAAGAGAGCATCTTCAGTATCGGCTTGGATCGGACGAATATTATGCAATTGAGCTTCCAGACTCAGGAAAAGTGATCGGCAATGTTTTCTGCGGGAACCGGGATTATGAAGCAAAGGAAGTCGGTTACATTGTCAATATAAATTACCGGAGACAGGGGTATGCCGCGGAGGCGCTCTATGCAGTGATTGAAAACGCGTTTCTTCAGGGTGCGCACCGGATCTTTGCGGAGTGTGATCCCAGAAATACCGCATCCTGGAAGCTTCTGGAAAAAGTCGGAATGTGCCGGGAGGCGCATTTCCGGCAGAATATTTACTTTCGGAAAGGCGAAAATAGCACACCGGTGTGGAAAGATACTTATGTCTATGCGCTTCTTGGAGGGGATGATTTTTCGGGGGTTCGAAGAAATGATTTCCGCGCGGAAAAGTAATCTGTGGTTCGCGCTGTATGCGGACAGGTATTTCATCGATGCGTCTCGGAGCCTGCATAAATGAAAACTGTCCGGTTCCGGATATTCTTGCTGTCCAGCATACCCGGATGATTGTGAGGGCTTTCAGCCGAAATGTCAGCATGCACTTGAAATACAGATCAAAATCATGTATAGTGTAATATATGAATCTGGCAGGATTCTGCAATACAGGCTGAAAATGAGGAGGAATCAGATGAAAAAGCTGTTGTTATTTCTGCTGACGGGAGTGATGGTGCTTTCCCTTGCAGGATGCTCAGGATGCTCGACCCCCGGGACGGATAAAAAGGAAAGCACGGCCGCTGCGCCTGCAGAGACAAAGAAAGATACGGATACAAAATCCGCCGAAGAGGCGGAAGAAAAGACTGAGACGAAAACGGAAGCGCCTGCAGAGAAAGCAAAGCTTGACGGAAAGCTGCGTCTCATTGATCTTGACGACAGGGATCCTTCGATCCTTCGCGGAGTGATCATCACAGGCAACCAAGCCGGCACTGCGGAGGGCTTCAACAGCAAAAAGTCATCCCTTACCGACGTCCGCTGTATCTTTGAACTGAACGAGTGGGTTGAATTCTACCCGGACACAGACAAAGATTACGCGCTTCGAGTCTGGATACTCAAGCACCGCGACGATCAGGAGTATTACAACAACTGCAAGTTCTCCGATCTGATGCCGGACTTTGCAAACTACTGCGACCTGCACTATCCCGCAGACGCGGAGAATCCGGATGAATGGTGCTGGGGCAGCTTCTACCTGAACAAGGATTACTGCGAACCGGGTTATTACGATTTCGTTTTCACCTACGACGGAAAAGCAATCGCCACCCTGCTGACCCGTTTCTATAAAACGGGGGAAATCAGCGAAAAATCCGATGCCGATCTCGAGAAATTAATGAGAGAATGAGCGAAGGAAAAGAAACTGTATGTCAGAAAGATTCCATCCGGGGAATCCGAACACCGGAGAAGACGCAGAAACTTCCGGATTGAATAATTAAGCAGAGGAGCACCGCAGCAATTACGGTGCTTCTCTGTTTTCCTGTGATCCGCCCTGCATCAGGAACTGCTTCTCTGCAGGAAAACCTTGATCTTACACTTCGAATATGATAAATATAGAGATATAAGAGCATGGATCCGGGTAACCGGACCATGAACAGATTTTCGGAGGTATGCTGTGAAGAAAGGGATAATCGTATTTCTTGCTGCGCTGTTTCTGCTTAATCTTCTCAGCGGCTGCAGCGGGACTTCGCCGGCCGCTGATAAACCGAAAACCGATGAATCTGCTGCCGGAGAGGGGACTTCCTATGCTGACTTCATGAAAACCATGAAGGATATCAAGGGCTATGGCGATCAGATGGCAGAAATCGGGATGACGGTACAGAGCGAATATTACTATTCTTTCGCCGGGGCATCGACAAGCGCGCTGCGGTATGCGGCGGAATATATTCTCTGGCTGAAAGGGGAGGGAGACACGCTGTCTTCGTTTACTTCGGACAGCCGCTATACCGGCTGGAGCAGGATCGCCGAGATCAACTATTCTTCGCCGTATCCTGCTTATTTTGAAGGGCTTCTTTTGGAGATTCAGGGAAAATATGAGGAAAGCGAAGACCCTTACGCCTGGTCTTCGATCATGCCGATGTTCCCCGAAGAAGGTCTTGATTTTTATTATCTGAAAAAGATGGATACCGATTCCCTGTACGCACTTCGCGACCAGTTAAGGGAGCTTGAGGATTCCATTTATACCGTTTACCACCCTGTGATTACAGGCAGGGAATGGGACCGCTGCATGTTCGACAAGGAATATCTTCTCGGATGCTCATCGGACCATGTCAAAAGCGGGGATTATCCGGAAGCGCTGTACTATGCGGAAACCGCGCTGAAGATCGATCCCTTTGATGCTGCTGTCTGGCAGAATGCGGCTTTCTGCTCTTTCTGCTGTTCGGATCTTGGACGGATGGGCGCATATATGGACGAAGCCCTGGTGATTTTTCCGGATGATGAGAATCTGAACGCATTAAAACAGTCGATGCTCGATGCGGCGCAGGAAATGGAGGGGGGAAAATGAGAAAAATCAGGAAAATCGCTGCAGTATTATTGGCGATGATTCTCACGGCAGGCTTTTTCCCGGCATCTGCTGTACGCGCTTTTGAGAACAATAATCTCGCCGAAATCGCCGGAATCAATTATAACCGGATTACTCAGAAAGCCGCAGGGGGATCCGGAGAAACATTCTGTCCGGTGGAACTCTCTCTCGGGGACCTGCATTTTCAGGGGACATTGACGGGAAATGTCGGTCTGACTTATGAAGAACTGAACAAAATCATATATGAGGTGCTGGATGAAAAAGGCCTGACAGTTGAGCGCGTTGCGCTTGTCAGTGAAATTGCGAACAGGGTTGAAGCTGACGCCGAACAGTACTGGAAAGACAAAGTCCTTGAAACTTACCTGTCTTACCTTACGCTTCCTTTCATCCCCGCAAGCGTCGCGGATTTTTATGCCTACTGGGTGCACGGGGATTACATGTCCGCCGCATCCTCATCAGCAAAGACAGGAGCAAAGGAAGCGGCCAAAAAAGCGCTGAAAGCAGGGGTCCGTATCGGCGGAAAAGTCGGAAAAGCGGCCGGCGACGCGGCCGGCATCGTGAAAGACAAACCGGTTGTCGGCATTATTGTCAACAGCCTGGACCAGGCGGCCAGCTGGCTGGGCGGAAGCGAACGCTTTGACGCCTATCTGAAGCTTTTGGAGAAAAATCTTGAAATTATCAACGATTTTTATGTTTCCTGCAGCCGCCGGGCAAATGATCTGGCGGATAAAAAGGGCATGGCAAATGTCTGGACGATCAGTTTTGACGAAAAGCGGAACTATCGGACTTATAACTGTTCCTTCTGGGGTATTGACGGGGTCACAATGGCGGGAACGCTGAACGGAAAGCTGGAAAAGGAGGCTGACGGAGACTACGGCGCTTCCGGAAACTATGTCGGGGAACTCACACTGGTCCTTGAAAGTGCCGATTTTACACCGGTTGAACAAAGAATCGAGCGAACTGAAGGCTGTGCCCGGCTTGCACAGTTAATGGCAAACGCGGTAAAAGAGACCAACGAAGGAAAACCGACGGTTCTTCGGCGCGTACTGACGACAATGCTGACAATAAGACTGTCCGGAGAAAAAGGAGTACAGCAGGCTTCGGTGCTGCAGGGCGGCTTTCAGTCCGGAAGCGATGAGATGTCCTTCAGTTTCTACAGGCATGTTGTCTGGAAAGAAAAAGCGGTCATGGATGCCGTCGGCATCAACGATATTGAATTCTCCAGTACAGAAGTCGACAAAGTAAACGCCAGAAATGAGTATACCGGCGTCATGGACGGAAAAACAGTTCAGTCAAACACCATTACCGAAACGATTTCCCAGCCTCTCGGAACAGTGTTCAGGCCGCTGGAAAGTTCCCCGGTTATTACAGTTGCTTTTCCGAAATAGCAGGAGGCAGAAAAAATGACCAGACATTTAAGAAATACGCTGTTCATCCTTGCTGTATCTGCCGTATTGATTTCGCTTTCCGCATGCCGGACCGGTTATGGGAAGATTCAGAGTACAGAAGAATGGGACGAGCCGCTGACACGGCCGGGATATGATGAATACGGAGAAGTACAGCTGCATTCCGGGGATCCCGATCCGGAAGACGAGGGAGACGATTCACCGCTTCCGAGTGATATCCCCGACCTTTTTCATGCCGAATGGCCGGACAATGAATTTACAGATCTTGTACCGCAGCCGGATTTTAAAATCTATCTGACAGAGGAATCCGAGGATTCCGTAACGATCATCTTTACCGGAGCAGACGCTGAGGAAATTCGCGCATATGCGGAAGAACTGCAGAAAGCCGGATTTACAGTTGACCCGGATACAGAGGATCAGAACGCGTATGGTATGGAAATCTATTCCTATTCCGCATCCAATGAGGCAGGGTATTATATCCAGCTGGTTTATTCCGCCGGTACCAGCACACTTCATATCGGGAAGTAAAACAAAAACCCGCGGCATGCGCGGCTTTTCTTAAGGGCGGCAGCTCCGCTTGTTTTTCGTACAGATGCCAAAGCCTGCTGTCAGTCGTTTTTTCGGATTCTGATCAGGGAAAAAATTCCGAACGCGACGAGAATGATCAGGAAAAGATACAGGAATATTTCCGGAATGATACCGATTGCAAGCGCGATCTCGTGAAAAACGGGCTGGGTAGATTCGTAATAGGGCGTGATATTGAACATATTCGGCTCGCGTTTCCGGTCGTGGAGCGCGACATGACTCAGGATATTGATGGCCTCCGCTATGACGGCGGTCCCAAGGAAGAGAAGCGCCGCGGGAAAGAAGGCCCGGACATTTCCCCAAAAGCCCTGCGCAGCGCTGCCGGAATTCTGCCGGAGACGCTTCCGCAGAATGAAGATCGCCGCCATCGACTGCAGGATCATGAGCCCGTGATACAGGAATCCATGGGCCGCAAGAAGAATCTGGATCCGGAGCATATCCCCTGGAACCGCAAGCGCCATAACCGCGGCAAATAAGGAGAAGGTCCCGAGAAACACAAGGTCTGTTTCCCGGGCTTTTCCTTTAAGGAGCGGAAGAGACACCCCGAGGTACATCGCGATGTCACAGAGCTGCCAGGGAAAATACCACATGTTGACCTGATGTCCGTAGACGTAAATGTAGGAGAAAATCTGCTTCCAGATTTCCGCAAGCACCATAAAGACGCTGATCCCGAAAATAATGTGCATAAGTGCTTTTTCCGGGAGCTTTCGGAACACGAAGAAAAACAGGACCGCAGCCGCTGCGATTCCGATGAGCCATCCGATATGAAAAGCGCCGAACATCGTCGGGGCTGAGGAAAATTCAACAGCCATTCAATAATCCTTTCGCGGCAGAATTCCCCTGCTCACTGCGTTCGCAAGGTATGCTATAAGCCCGGTGCCATGTCTGGCGGACTGGAGGATGACAGAAAACTAATGTCATTTCCGGCAGGTGAAAAGGATCGGGAAATCCCGTCAGATCTGCCGGAAACCCTGTTAATTGATTCTGAGAAGCGACCACATTCCCTTCATGAGAAGCGTCGGGTCGAGACTGATTTCGTGACGGCAGTAAGGCGCTATGAAGCGTGAGAGGCCGCCGGTGGCAACGACCGTGTACCTGAGGCCGGTTTCCTGCTCCGTACGGTCGATGATGCCGTCGATAAGACCCGCGGTACCGTATATGATTCCGGAACGCATGGCTTCGGCGGTGTTTTCGCCGAGCACGGATTTCGGCGGGTCCAGTGTGATCTGCGGGAGAGAAGCGGTCCGGGACACCAGGGAATTCAGCGAAGTCCGGACGCCGGCCGTGATCAGCACACCGTCGAGATTGCCTTTATCATCCAGCGAAGACGCCACGGTTGCCGTTCCCAGATCAAAGGTCATCGCAGGATACCCGTACTGCAGGATCGTTCCCGCGTTGTCGCAGAGTATGTCCGAACCGACGGGGGAGATATCGTCCGCGTTTGCACCGTAGGGCAGGTTCACAAAAGGCGTGATTCGAAAGACCCGGCAGGAGAGAAGACTTTGAAGCGCGTCCTCAATACCCGGTGTGACAACCGGTACGACAGAACTCAGCGCGCAGTCAGTTACCGTTGTAAAGGACACGTGGTGCAGTTCGAAAATGGTCCGGATATCCACCATGTATTCAAGCGCGGTTTTATTGTGATTTGTGTGGATCCGTTCAAAGAAAACCGGTTCAGGCGTATCTTCCGCATGAATCGCGAAGCAGATGTTGGAGTTTCCGATATCGACCGTCAGAATCATGCCTGCCTCCTTTCCAAAGAAGCCGCGCCGCGCGGGCTGCTCATGTCTTCATAAAGCATTGCCAGCCCGCGGACCGTCAGCGTCTCGTCAATTACGATTTCATGCCGGCAGTACGGAATCAGAATCCGGCTGATCCTTCCGGTCGCGACGATTTTCGGAGGCTCTGAAAGCTCCTTTTCGATCCGGTCGAGGATTCCGTCGATCATGCCCGCGTTTCCGTAGATCGCGCCGCCGTTCAGGGACTGCTCCGTAGTGCGCCCGAGAGCGGTCAGCGCCGCGCTGATGTTGGTCTGCGAAAGCTGGGCAGCACCGCCTGTAAGGGCGTCCATCGAGGTCTGCATACCGGGAAGGATCGCGGCGCCTGTAAGCGTGCGCGTTTCATCGATTACCGTTACGGTTGTCGCCGTGGACATATCGATCACGATTACCGGAAGCCCGTAGAGGGCACTCGCCGAGACCGCATTGACGATCAGATTGGAACCGACCTCCGCCGGATTCTCGGTCTTAAAGCGGATCAGCTGCTGCTTTTCTCCGCTGATAATACAGGGCTTCAGTGAAAACAGCCGTTCCACGGCATCCGAGAAAACCGACAGAAGCTGCGGAACCACACAGGAAATCACAGCGCCGGTGATTTCTTCACGGTTCAGCCCGTGCAGGCGGAAAGCATTCAGAAGGTCTACGGAATATTCGAGATCCGTCTTATGCGGATCGGAAAAGATGCGTTCCAGGAAAAGTACATTCTCCTGATCGACACAGCCGATCGAGATATGGCTGTTCGCAATATTAACTGTAAGAATCATCATTTATCTCCGAAGAACCGGACTGTTCTGGTTTTTTTACCGGGAACAGCCGGGGTATTATGCTTTATCATACCCTATATACACGAAAAAAGCAAGACAGGATCTTCCC
>CACYBV010000251.1 GCA_902772745.1 uncultured Eubacteriales bacterium | reverse complement strand
TGCGGGCACTATGCGGCGCCCGTGGACATGCATGAATCAGACGGGGCACCGCTTGTCACATTCCGCGCTTCCGCAGTGTCCCGCTCGTTCACATAGTTGTCCAAATTGCGTATTACACGCAGATTAAAACATGCCGTCCTGTTTTTGTCAATACTCTAGTCACAGCAGCACCATGACGCCTCATGGATCTGCCCGGAAAACCTGTTACAGTCAGTGAAAGATTCCCGGATTGCCAGACCGTTTCGGTAAGCACATTACACGCCTGCCCTTGAAAGATTGGCATTTCTTATTTGCGAAGTGCCTTCTCCTCCAGCCATCCCACAAAGAAGAAAAAGGGATAACTGTTGATAAAGCGGTAAAAAAGAAGGGTAGCTTCAAATAAATTAAATAAAAGCATAATGGCAATAAATGACGCAGCCATTAGAGTCTCCCTGTCCTCAGGATGGCTGAGGACGTATGAAGCAGAACTTCTCGCCATATAGATAATAAAGAAAAGGAACAGTACCATGGAAGGCACACCCAGCGCAACACCAATCTCCAGAATCTGATTGTGTGTATACATATTAATCTTTCCATTGCTGGCTGTAAGAACCGCGTTCCATACGCCATGCGGAGTTGCTCCCAGCAGAAATCTTCTCGGGCTCACAAACATCGCCTTTAAAGCAACTCTCCAGATTCGAAGGCGTCCGGAAAGGAATCTGTCGATCCTGGTATACAGCCTGTTTCCATCCAGATCGTCCAGGCTGCTGCTATAACCTGCTGCGAAAACGAGTATTTCCTTCCTCTCTGAACGAATTCCCATCAGATGAGGGCTCCGCGGCATGATACTTGAATATGAAACATGAGAAATGTTCCGGATTACGCCCTCCTGATATAACCGGTATCCTGCAAGGTTGTCCTCAGACAGAACAGTACTATTCCGAATCTGCTGCCTCTCCAATTCAACGTCTTCGCCCCGCGCAACACTCTGAATGGTCATTTCAAGCCCCTGTTTCTCCGTTTTCGGCAGGTCCCCGGATTTCTCATAAGATTTATAGATCGGATAGAGTGAGCCAATTGTAATAATCAGAAATACAAGCGCATATAACTGCGGCCGAAGTGAAGAAACCGCTTGTCCGGATTCTGTCTTTTTATAAGAATGATACCTTACACCTCTTTCATACAAAAATACCGTAATGGTTCCGCAAATGATAAAGGACGCAATACAGGCTCTGGAAAGAGACATGACCAGCCCTAAATAATTAATAACAGCCTCCGATATACAGAGGATTTTCAATATTGTGTTATTCTCCCATACAAAAAGCAATAAGGATAGAAAGCAAAAAGTCAGCAATATCACTCCTGTTGTATTAGTATTGCAGTTCAGACTCAGTGCCTTTGTCTTATCAATATAAATGAACCCACCGGAAGGGGTAGTGATGATATGCTTCCTGTAAACATTTGCTATTACATAAAGAAAAAAAATACTCCAAAGCGCCACCACAACGTGGAGTATCATCTTCACAATTTTCTGACTTCGTACTCGTCCCGCATAGTGCCCAAGGGCTAAGAACACAATCAGGGACATAAACGCATCAAACAGAGATTTGTAATTATTGGGCAGCATCCCTTTTCCCTCTGCGGTCACGGCAGCCCTCACGGACACAAGATAAACAATCATAAGCAGCCCTGCCATGACTTGTCCCCTGCGAATCACAACCGGCTTATGCCTGAGCACCAGAAGAAGAACCGTAGCGCAGACAGCCGCGGTTCCGAAGCGATAGTCGAAATTGATCAATCCCTCAATCGGAAAAAAGTACCGGAAGATTGCAAGAGAAGCATGGTAAAGCGCCGCAATCACAGCAGGTACAGCAGGGTATCTGATCAAGAAAAACTGCCTTGGTTCAACGATATGGTTGCTTCTTGCTACAGTCTTTTCTGTCATATACAGTCTTAATCCCTTCCTCCAAAATGCAGGATCTGCTTCCGGAATTCTCTTTTCAGGACAATCTCAAAAATCCTGAAAAGAGAATACATAAACAGTTACTGCATTACTGAAATAATAAAAAGAATCTTCATTAGAAATTGTCTTCATCTGGTAAGATATGTGCTCATCATGTAATAGACACTTATACACGACAAAGCGCAAAATGAGAGCATAAAGAGCCTGCTTTCTCTGTCCATGAATTCTTTTCTGAAGCCGCCTTTCTCTAAACCGGAAATCCTTCCTTTTGTCAATAATATAATCAGCAGGGGGATGACCGGAAGATAATATCGACCCTGAATTCCCATAATCATGTCTGAACCCAGGGGAGTCCAGCAGAGAAGCATGGTCGGAAGTCCCAGGTAGAAGACTATAAGGATCAGCAGAATAATTCTTCTGTCCCCGGATGTCAGGCTGAGTCTGTCTCTTTCAAACAGTGAAAAGACAGCAATAACAGCCATTAAAGCGGCAATCACCACATTCGGAATGACAGCTTCCGCCCATCCGAGCCTGGTGCCGACAGTTCCCAGAAGGATGGTATCCGCATTGTGGACAAAAGCCCCCAATAACTTGTCCAGGTAATTTCCCGGGTTCGCCAGCGCATATGAAAAAGCGAGATATCCAGTCTGATCGCCGCCAAATTGGTACAGACCGTCGGAGGGAAGGATCAAATCAAAGATCAGCACCGACAATCCTCCTGCCAGGAGAATGGCCAGAAGCGAAAACATCGAAGCGCGGAAGCGGTTTCTGTCAAAGTTTCTCAGGACGAACATAAACGCGATCGGAAGCAGGATCAGGTATCCTCCGCCCTTGATACTGCCCAGAGCAGCCGCCCAGATAGCGCTTTCAATAAATGGCGCTTTGCTATCCTCCGCACAGCATGCTTTCAGGACTGAAGCAATGAAACACAATGTCGCGATAATCACCATAACATCGTAGGAAATCGAACTGCTGATCATCAGCGAGACAGGCAGGAGCGCTATTGACGCAAATACGGTCTTGCCAATTGGAGTTAAATGGATTGCATGAAAGCATCCCGCCATATAGGCGATGAGCGCCATGATCCTTCCCAGATACAATACCTGAACAGGGCCCAGCCTCAAAATCCTCCCCAAAGTGACCCCTGCAATCTGTGGAAAGTAGTTGACCGGCGAGTAGAACAACATTCTGTCATCCCTGCCAATCTCAGCTTTCCCGGAGTTCTTTACAAATGTCTCCCCATTCAGAAAGATCTCGGCATATTCGCGCATATTGGGATTATGCTTCTCATCAAACCCACCCGTTTTCCAGGCGTCAGGGAAAAGGACTGCGTCATCTTCCCTTCCTGTCCATTCTGAAGATTCTTCCGTTCCAAGCAGGATATTGGAAAATCTGTAAGTTGCCAATATGTGAGAACCCGCATCCGGCGGACTCCACGGAAGCATCAAAATCAGGTAAATGATGACGAGGGGAACCCCCGAGACCAGGAAGAACCCTTCAGCAGTGAAGGAATATCTGCGTAAATAGATCAATACTGAGAGCACATAGGCTGTCAGTAACAAAAATACCGCGCACGCAAGCCCGTAACCCAGCCTAGAAGAACGGAGCGCAAGGAAATTCAGTATCTCTTTTCCTTCCGCGTCTTCCTGCAGAACAATTTTCAGGTTACTTGAGTCATCCTGATTGATGATTTGTATCCGGTAGACTCCCCGGGGGAAATATTTTCCCACTTCCGTATCCGAAGCCTTTATTCTTACTGCCCGCCCGGTCGGGCCACCGCCGACAAAATCCAGTTCTCCATACTCCTGATCCAGAAGTATGCTCTCTGAATCCTCACCTGTAATAATAATCCGAAAACTGGTGGAACTGCCCGCCTCTTTTCCAACAGGAATCTTGAGTTCTGTAAAATCAGCGCGCTTTACAGCCAGACTGTCCTCCCACTTTTCCCCCGGTCCGATTTTTTCTGCTTCTCCCTCCCATGAATATGGGCGCACCGGTATTTCCCTGTTAACCAGGCGTAAAAGGTCAGACGTGAACGTTTCCTGAATAAGGAAAAACAGAAGCAGAGTGAGCAGGATCCCCGGAACACTGACCCGATCAAAGTCATAAAGAACGGCAAATGCCAAAGAAAGAACAAGCAGCCCGAAAATAAAAGGAATCATGACGCTTATCCGCGCGCCATTATCCTGCAGGGTAAGTCTGCAGCAGACGGACATGTTCCCATCGTTTTCAGTCTCCGTATCAGACAACTGCGCAGCTCCATCCACGGCTTCGGTGACGGATTTTGTCATCCACAGAGTGAGCTCTCTTCCCTCCTGATTCTCCTGTACCACTGTAAAACTACATATGTCTTTCTCTTTCATCCTCAGCGGATGATCGAACTCGAATACCTGATATTCTTTCCCGGTGAGCATACTAGTGTCCAGAACCCATTGCCTGACCATCTCACCGTTTTTCCAGAAACTCACTGTCAGCAGATTGTCTGCCGCATTCTGTTCCGACAAAGAGCCGTTTAATCCTTCCTCTTCAGGTTCACCTGTTTCCGTCTCCGGCTCTCCTTCAGAATCCTCATCTTCTTTCTCTTCAAGGGTACCAAATCTAACAAGAAGAGCCCGGATCGTCCTATTCCCGCTGGGCAATGCCTGTGTGCAAACCTCGCCGGATGCGAGTGAAAGAGTATCCGTCTCCTCCGGTTGAACTGTTGTATAGACAAATCCCCTTCCTGAACGAAGGGCGAGGATAATGAAGACAATCAAGCAGCAGATCAGAAAAAAAACAGAGCCTTTACCTGTTCGTCTCTGAAATATCCCCAAAAAATCGGTATAAAAGCCCTGCCTTCTGCTTCCGGTTTTATTCACACGACTCTCCAAATTTCACTCCAACTTTCTCTTATTTCTCTACTCGGCACACCATACCAATGTAGGATTATCTCAGTCAAGATCAGCAATACCGCCCCACAATTTGTCCTTCTCGCTGAGGTTCAGGGGGGTGCCGTCCGGGAGGGTATAGCCGGCGCTGTCAGCGGTTCCTCTGTAACTGCCAGTCAGCTGCGGCCAGTCGATGCCGATCTGCGGATCGTTCCAGGCCAGGCCCGCCTCGTCCCCCGGATGGTAATAATCCGTCACTTTATATAGAAATTCCGCTGTGTCACTGAGAACAAGAAAGCCATGAGCAAAGCCCTCAGGAATATACATCTGGCGTTTATTATCCTCAGTCAGGATCTCTCCGTGCCATTTTCCGTAGGTGCGGCTGCCCTTTCTCAAATCAACAGCCACGTCAAATACTTCGCCGCGGAGCACGCGGACGAGTTTTCCCTGGGGATGGCTGATCTGGTAGTGCAGGCCGCGGAGTACGCCTTTTGAAGACATACTCTGGTTGTCCTGCACAAAAATCATGTCAAGACCCTCCTCCAGCATATCCTTCCGGTTATAAGTCTCCATAAAATAACCGCGGCTGTCCCCATGTACTGTCGGTTCTATGATCAACAGTCCTTCTATTTCTGTCTCAATCACTTTGATTTGTCCCAAATCAACCTCCGAAGTCGTCTGCGTTCAGTTTTCCTGTTTCTTATTCATAATAGTAAACGACAAAATGTTCTTTATTTTGTCGTTTGCTCCACAGAATTCTTATGATCTCTATACTGTAATCCCGGTATCTCCATTCCATCCCGTATTCATTACAGGAAAAGCCTGTCCTGTCTTCTCATTTCAGCTGGTCGTTCTCCCTGGCGTCCGCCACAGCGCGGAACATAAAGAAGTCCTCAGGTGTAGTGATCTTTACGTTGTCGGTCCCGCATTCTACGATCGACAGAGGCTTTCCATAGTGATGCATCAGGGTGCAGGTGTCTATCATGTTGGTCAGTCCCTCACTGATGGCGCGCTCCTGTATACTGAGCACTTCATCCAGGCGAAAGCCCTGCGGCGCCTTGGCGATTCGGGATCTGCTGCGGTCCACGACCTCTTCCACTTCCCCGCTGTCATTTATGAGGACAACTGTCTCGTTGGAGGGGCCACTGCTCACGCTGGAGCCGGTTTTTTCCACACTGCGGAGGTTAGCCGTGATGAGATTCGCGTTAATCATGGGACGCACTCCGTCATGGATCAGGACTGTATGTCCCTCCCTTCCGTAGATCCGGGCGGCTTCACGGAGTCCGTTAAATATGGAAAGCTGCCCTGATTCTCCGCCGGGAACGATAGCGGCGATCTTTTCCAGTCTGTATCTGTACTTGAGCTCCTCCATATAGGGAATCCAGTCCTCAATACAGACCACTATGATCCCATCGATTTCCGGATGCGCATTAAAAATTTCAATGGTATGTACTATGATCGGCTTACCGTGCACAAAGAGGAATTGCTTGGGTTTATCCTTGGCGTGCATCCTCTTGCCCGAACCGCCTGCGAAAATTACTGCTATATTTTTTTTCATTGATGCTCCATGTGAACCTGCCATGGTCTGACGCGGCTTTTGGAAAGCAGTGTACAGACAATCATTTTTCCTTCTTAATGCCACAATGATACACTATTTCAAAACTGATGTAAACGCTCAGCGCAGTCCGTTCACTCAGACGTTTGCAAAGCGAAAATGTCTGCGAAGAAGCACTTTCCTCATCACGGGTCTTCTCCAGAGACATTCTCGCTGTCTTTGACAGGCTTTTTCTTCCGAAGACTTGATCGTGATCAGAAGATGCATTTCCTCTGTACGTAATAGCTGATGAGAAAAAGCACTGTATCAACCACCACCTTGATCAGTACCTCCGGAATAAGCGGCAGCAAAACCGTACCTCCGGTCACAAAGGCTGCGCTGAGAGTCATCTGAACCACCGCCAGCAGGATATATTTGAAGGCGGACCTGCCGACCTTCTCACTGCTGCGAAAGACAACCTTGTAATTCACGGTAAAATTGTACGCAGCTGACAAAAAACGTGCCAATACAGTGGAGACTGCCACATAAGGCAGGGGAAGGGGTCTGCCCCGCAGCAGTCTGCAGAACAGGGCAAAAAGCAGAAGGTCGATCACGCTCGAGGAGAGGGACGCGAAGATGTATTTGATAAATTTCGCGCCAAGGATCCGGTAAATCCTAATCGAGTCCTTAAGGGGATTGAAGTGAGTCTGGTGATTCTCTTTGGAGTCGTAGATAGTGCGGATCGGGACTTCTTCAATCGAATATCTGCCCGCAGTCTCCAGGAGCATCTGGGTCTCGAACTCAAATCTCTCTCCGGGGACGTCGAGAAGCTCCCGCATGAAGACCCGGGGAATGCCGCGCAGGCCCGTCTGGGTGTCGCTGACCTGTACGCCCGACACATATCCCAGAACCTTCATGGTTAGTTTATTGCCGAAAGCGCTCTTCCAGGGAACATGCTCTCCTTCAAAGGTGCGGACTCCCAGTACCAGAGCATCCGGTTTCTCAGCGAGGCGAAGCATGACCGAACGTATGCAGTCAACTGTATGCTGGCCATCGGAATCGGCTGTCACAACACCAATCGTCCCCGGGCGGTGTTCAAGGACATAGGCAAAACCGGTCTTGAGAGCCCGTCCCTTTCCCCGGTTTACTTCATGCCTGAGGAGGATGCCTCCGGAGTTTCCGATTATGCCCAGGGCTCTGTCGAAGAGTTCCGAATACTCTTTTCCGCTCCCGTCATCAACAAGAATAATATCCCGAAAACCACAGTCCCGCAGACTGGTAAGGAGTCCGAGCAGTCTTTCATCAGGCTCATATGCAGGTATGAGGACCGGAACAAGGGGGAGAGCAGTACGATCCATATCCTCAATAATCTTTCTGTCCACAGAGTTCTCTATGCTTTCTTTACTCACGTATTATTCTCCTTTTTCATCAGTAATTATGGCATAGTATAACCTTGCTGCCTTAAGTGAAACTAAGTTCATTTGACATTGTCAGACATGTATTCGTCCGATGAATGCCTCGTGAGTATAGTCTCCGGCCGGATAACCTGATAGATCTTATTCTAATCCTTCTGATCCGGTAAACAAAATCAGAGAGACATCCTCCTGCCTGCGTAACCTTTGAAGGAATCCATGCCGCCGATGAAGATTTCCTGTTCTTTTCGATTCGACAGCTTGAATCTCTGAATTCACTCGGCATCTTTTCCCTGCATGCGGAACTCGGCTATCTCTTTTTTGAGCGCGGTGTTCTGAGCCAGCTCTCTCAGTTTTGTTTTCATCTCAGATATTTCCAGCGTCATCAGGAACATTTTGATGATCAGAATGAGTATGATGCCGGCCATAACCAGGTTGGCGGGCGAGATGATCCCGAGAAGTCTGGCAAACCAGGACACGATATTGGGAAAAACCGCCATCAGGACAAGGATAAAGGAAAAAACGATC
>CACYBV010000250.1 GCA_902772745.1 uncultured Eubacteriales bacterium | reverse complement strand
GAGAAATTGCTTTTGTCCTGTACCGACTTTTTTCTTGACAACTGCCATGAATGATTTATGATTGAAACAGACAACCTGCAGTAACGGAGGGAAGAAATGCTTCAGCAGCTGCGACGCGAAATGAATTTGATATTTGATTTCAGACGGGCTGAACTCCGGGCTGAGTCCGCTCAGGACAAACCGGATATTCAGGATATCGCGAAACTGGATTTCGGGAGTGATCCGCATCTGATGGCCATGCTTTTTTCGGAAGATCCGCCGCGGCGATATCTTTCCCGCTCGGCAAGATATGTGTCTGCGGGTGAAGAACCGATATACTATTCGGTTCTTCCGTTTGACGGACCGTATCATCGGCACAATGCCTATGAACTGACTTACGTGGCGTCAGGGCAGTTTGTCTATGTGATGAGCGGCAAGGAAGTGACGGTTAAGGAGGGAGAGGCGCTGCTGATGGACCTGAACTGCGTTCATTTCGACCGAAACCGCTCAGAAGACGCGGCGGTGCTTTATCTGCATTTTACATCGGAACTCCTCCACCGGTTTATTGACCGGGAGGGGCAGGAAAACCGCTGTGCCCGGCTGCTTTTCTCAGAGAAAGACAGTGCCCAGCGCTATCTCCATTATCACCCGACAGGAGCAGAGGCAGTACGCCGCTCAGAGCGCCTTTTTTCTGAATTGATCATGGAAACGAATGGAGAGGCTTACGGAAGCCGGGAAATGTTTTCGCTTTTGGCATGCCGTCTCCTGCAGCATCTGGAACATCACTATGCTGTTGAATCCCTTCAGCTGGCAACAAGCTTTCAGAAAGACCTGTTCCTCATCGAGGTGGACCGCTACATTCAGGAACATCTGCCGACTGTCACAACCGGGGACCTTGTGGGCCGGTTCCATTTTACCAGCGACTATTTCAGCCGGAAAATCCGCAGGAAGTACGGGGTCACTCTTACCGAATACATTCAGCGGAAAAGAGTGGAGGGGGCGCTGCAGCTTCTCGCCCAGACCGATCTTCCGGTGCTGGAAGTAATTGCCCGGGTGGGATATAAAAATGCCCGGTATTTTTACAAGATCTTCAAGGGGGCTGTCGGAATGACTCCGGCGGAATACCGCCGGCGAATGAGATGCCCGTCCGCGCTTCTTACGGCGGAACCTATTGAGCGCGCATCGACACGGCAGGGACAGGCAGATGATGCTTCAGACGGAATTTTTACACAGGAGTAGACTGATTCTATGCATTTTGTTAACGCAAAAGGGATCCTGACAGGAAGCGGCGGACGTTATGGAATGAATATCTATCGGGGGTGCACGCATGGCTGTATTTACTGTGACAGCCGGAGCAGATGCTATCAGTTCACGCATCCTTTTGAAGATATCGAAGTCAAGCAGAATGCGCCGGAACTGCTGGAAAAAGCCCTGAAATCAAAGAGAAAAAAGTGCATGATCGGTACCGGGTCCATGTCGGATCCGTATATGCACTGCGAAGAAGAATTAAAGCTGACAAGAAAGTGTCTGGAAATCATTTTGGAGAACGGTTTCGGCGCGGCGATACAGACAAAATCGGACCGGATCCTCCGGGACATCGACCTGCTTTCCGAGATCAACCGTTCCGCAAAATGTGTCGTGCAGATGACGCTGACAACGTATGACGACGAGCTGTGCCGGATTTTGGAACCGAACGTCTGCGTCACAAAACGCCGTATCGAAGTGCTGGAGGAGATGCGGGAAAGAGGAATCCCGACCATTGTGTGGCTGACGCCGATCCTTCCGTTTATCAATGATACGAAGGAAAATATAACAGCGATCCTGAACGAATGCGTCCGGACTGGTGTAAAGGGTGTAATCGATTTTGGCATGGGCCTGACGCTTCGGGAAGGTGACCGGGAATACTATTACGCGGCGCTTGACAGGCATTTTCCGGGAATGAAAGAACGGTATATCAAAAGATACGGGAATGCGTATCAGCTGCAAAGTCCGCATGCAGAAGAACTGACGAAGCTGTTCCGAAATATCTGCAGGGACAACGGAATCATGTCAGATCCGGAAGCGTGTTTCGAATACATGCAGGATCTTCCGGACAGGTATGCGCAGATGAGCCTGTTTGACCTGTAAAGACCGGGGCGGATTACGGAATACATAAGAGCCGAAAAGGGAGAGCCCGGGAAAAGAGCAGCGACGGAATATGCGGAAGCGCCGGTACAGGGGAGCAGCGACGGGAGTTTCAGGGTATGAACAGGGAGGACATCCCAATGAATAGACAAAGAATAAAAAAGGCGGCCGGATGAGGGCGGCCCTCGTAAGAAAGTTTTATAGTTTTCAGGAATGGCATGATCTTCGGGTCATGCCATTTCCTGTTCCATCAATTCACTCAGTGG
>CACYBV010000249.1 GCA_902772745.1 uncultured Eubacteriales bacterium | reverse complement strand
CACCAATCCCGGAGGGCGGGCGGGGCGACCGCATCCGTACGGCTTCCACGCTGAAGCATTTCTATGCCAACAACCAGGAGTACCGCCGCTGCTATGACAGCTTTGACATCAGCGACAAGGTCAAGTACGACTACGAACTGGAACCTTACCGCTACTGCTGCCTTGAGGGCCATGTGGAAGCGGTTATGACCTCCTATAACGAGATCAACCATCTGCCGGCAATGCTGAACCACGAAGTACAGGATATCCTGAAGGATCAGTGGGGCCTGAAGTACGCGATGACAGACGGCGGCGACTTCCTGCAGACCGTGAATTTCCATCACTATTATGAAACGCATGCGGAAACGCTTGCAGAAGGCGTAAAAGCCGGCGTGGACGCGATGCTCGACGCGCCGCCGAGGGTTGCGGAAGCTGCGAAAGAAGCTTACGAGCGCGGACTGATTACCGAGGAGGAGATGGACAAATCGCTTCTCTGCACCGCGGAAACACTGATCCGGATGGGCTTCTTTGACCCGGCGGATCCCTACGCGGACCTCGACATGTCGGATGTCGGAACGGACGAAGCGAAGGCAATCGCTTTGGAAATGGCTAAGGCTTCGAACGTCCTCCTGAAGAATGAGAACGGTTTTCTGCCCCTGAAGACCGACGACGACATTGCGCTGATCGGCCACATCGGCGACAGCTGGTACATGGACTGGTACTGCGGCAAACCGACCTATAAGGTGACGCTTCGGGCCGGACTCAATCAGAAGATGCACAAAAAAGTACCCTATGACAGCGGCCTCGACCTGATACGCCTGAAATTCGGCGGCAAATACCTTGGCGGAAGTGCACCGGCGCCCGGATTTGGACCGGAATCCGAAGAAGGCCCCGCACAGCTCGTGCTTGTCGACAGGGCGGAGGATGCTGTGGTCTTCGAACACACGAACTGGGGTGAAGGCTCGAACTTCCTCTATGCGCCGGCGTATAAAAAGTACCTGACGGTGGCGAAGGACGGAACGGTCTCTTTAGGCTCGGACGATCCCTACGCCTGGTTTGTCGTTGACAGCCTGACCATCGGAAATGCCGGCGCGAAAAGGCTTCCGCATCCGAGAAACGCCAATAACGTGGAACTTGACAGCTACTGGAATGACGAGCCGGGCCTGATCAACATTTACTGCTTCGGAAACCGCACCCTCTATGTCGATCAGGGCGTTCTCAGGGCGGATCCGCTGATCCGGACAGATCCCGAAACCATCGTAAGAGAGGGCGGCAACGTGGCGGAAAACTATGCGGGATCCAAGGTGCCCGCGTCCGACCTTACAGTCGAGATCGTAAGTTCCGGCATTGAGCGCGCGAAGGCGCTCGCAAAATCCGCGAAGAAGGTGATCGTCGCTGTGGGCTGCAACCCGGTCGTCAACGCAAAAGAGGAGATCGACCGCTCGACGATCGAGATGATTCCCTCGCAGGAACGGCTCGTGGAAGCGGTGTACGAAGCGAATCCGAACGTCGCCGTGGTGCTTCTTTCGAACTACCCCTACGCGATCAACTGGATGCAGGAGAATGTTCCGGCGATCCTCCTGAATGCGACCGGCTCCCAGGACATGGGCAAAGGCGTGGCTTCGGCGATTTTCGGCGAAACGAACCCGGCGGCCCGCGTCAATATGACCTGGTACAAATCGGACGAGGATCTGCCGCCTCTCGAGGACTACGACCTCATCAATCATCCGAGAACTTACCGCTACTTCGACAAGCCGGTGCTGTATCCCTTCGGTTACGGACTGTCGTACACAACTTTCGGCTATCAGTTCCTTGCGGTTGAGAAGAAGGGAAACGGCGGGCTGAAAGCATCCGTTCAGGTGACAAATACCGGAGCAGTCCCGGGAGACGAAGTCGTACAGCTGTATATCAAACGGGTTTCACCGTCTGAAACGGTCCATCCGCTAAGAAGACTGATCGGCTTTACGAGGCTTCACGACCTGAAACCCGGCGAGACACGGACCGCGGAATTCATCGTGAATCCCGGCGATCTGGAGATCTACGTGGAAACGCTCGGAAAGAAGATTGTCGAACCCGGAAAGTATGCCGTATACGCCGGAAGGAACTGTCTGGATGAGGCGGTGTGCGCACAAATCGAACTGTAAAAGACACCCGTTCGGACCGGCCTCATGAGGAGTCGGAGCGCGGACAGGGAAAAGAGATCGCCAAAACTGTAAAAATCTGCAGTTTTGGCGATTTTCAATTTGCGTCATTTACCGGGCTGTGATAAGATATGAATGCGGTTCGGCATAGAATACCGTGAAAAAGAAGAACGCAGCACCGCGGGGACAGCAGCTGCAGAAAAGCTTTCTTCAGACAAAACGATAAACTTGTGAATATGAGAAATACTGTGGAATATTTTACCAAACTGAAGAACGCCCTTCTCTCGCCGCATAGGGGCGGGAAGAGCTTTGATATCCGGAACATCCGCCCGGGAATGCTCGTCTATCTGCTGGCTTATGTGCTGGAACTCCTGTTTTACTGCATCCGGGGCCACTACATTTATGTGGAAACCGGGCTTTTCGGGCTTTCCGGAAATACGCTGAGCTATGTTTTTCATGTGACCGGGTCACTGGTGATTATGCTCTTATGGAGTCCGCGTTTCAAGAAGCTGATTTATATATCGGTTTCCCTGTTCGTTCTTGGATTTCTGTCTGCGATCCTTATCCCCGAGGGGACGCTCCGGCTCTTTTCGGTCTGTATCGGCATGGCGGGTCTCGGCGGTGTCGTGACCGCCTGCCGCTGCGGATATGCTTTTGCGGCGAACAATACGGAGCGGCTTTTGGGCATGTCGGTCATGATTATTCTCGTCGCTGTCGTCCATCGGTTCGACTGGATCGGCATCGAGAATATTTTTACGAACCGGGTGCTTCCCATAGTGGTGATGGCAGCGCTGGTTT
>CACYBV010000248.1 GCA_902772745.1 uncultured Eubacteriales bacterium | reverse complement strand
GTGACAGTGAAAAATCTGACGGGGCTTCACCTGCGCCCCGCAGGAATTCTCTGCCGTGAAGCGATGAATTTCAAAAGCAATATCCATTTTATCTTCGGGAATTACCAGTCCAACGCGAAAAGCGTGCTGAGCGTGCTCGGAGCCTGTGTGAAGCGCGGCGACGAGATCGAATTCATCTGCGAAGGGGAAGACGAGGAAGAAGCGCTTTCGTGCATGGTGCGGCTGGTTGATTCGGGGCTTGGCGAATGAAGCAGAAGAGCACGATTGATGTGATTATTCCCGTATACCGGCCGGACGAGGATTTTGCGAAGCTGCTTTCGATGCTTTCTTTGCAGCGGATTCCGGTACGGCGCATCATCCTGATGATTACGGAGGATCCGCGGGCGGAATATCCGGATTTCAAGGCATATGAAAACATCGAGTGCCATACGCTGAACCGCAAGGATTTCGATCACGGCGGCACGAGAAACCGGGGCGTGTCCCTGTCGGATGCGGACTACGTTCTGTTAATGACCCAGGATGCGGTTCCGGCGGATGGTCTTCTGACGGAAAAACTTCTTGATGGTTTCCGTGAGGACGGCGTGGCTTCCGTATATGCCTGCCAGCTTCCGAAAGAAAACTGCCGGGAGATCGAGCGCTTTACGCGGTCCTTCAATTATCCTGCGGAATCCGCGGTGAAAAGCGCGGCGGACCTTCCGCGCCTCGGGGTGAAGACTTATTTCTGCTCCAACGTCTGCGCGATGTATGACCGGAAGGTCATGCAGGAGCTGGGCGGCTTCACGGATCATACGATCTTCAACGAGGACATGATCTATGCCTGCTCGGTGATAAAAAACGGATACCGGATCGCATATTCCGCGGAGGCGAAAGTTTACCATTCGCATAATTACAGCGGGCGGGAGCAGCTGAGAAGGAATTTTGATCTTGCGGTTTCGCAGGCTGACCACCCGGAGGTTTTTTCGGGGCTTTCTTCGGAAAAAGAGGGAAAAAGCCTCGTCAAAGAAACCGTGAAGCACTTGTTTGCGGCGGGCAAATGGTACCTGGTTCCGTATCTCGTCTATCAGAGCGGGATGAAATATACCGGATATTTTCTCGGGAAACGTTATAATAAGCTTCCGCGCCGGATGGTTCGGCGGCTTTCCATGAACAAGGCATACTGGGAGGAATAAAAAAGTGGGACAGATCAAAGTGACACGCTGCGAAATCGAAGGACTGTGCGTCATCGAACCGACCGTCCACCGGGACGAGCGCGGCTATTTTGTCGAGACCTACAATGAAAATGATATGAAGGCCGAAGGACTTGCGCTGCGCTTTGTACAGGACAACCAGTCGATGTCGCAGAAGGGCGTGCTCCGCGGACTTCACTTCCAGAAACAGTATCCGCAGGGCAAGCTTGTACGGGCGCTCCGGGGCGCGGTCTTCGACGTGGCGGTCGATTTACGGGCCGGATCCGCAACCTACGGCAAGTGGTTCGGTGTCGTGCTCTCCGAGGAGAATATGAAGCAGTTTTACATCCCGGAGGGTTTTGCGCACGGCTTCTATGTCATGAGCGATACGGCGGTTTTTGCATATAAATGCACGGATTTCTATCATCCCGGCGACGAGGGAGGACTTTTATATTCCGATCCCGAAATCGGCATCGAATGGCCGATCGATCCCGAGGCTCCGCTGATCATTTCCGAAAAGGATCAGAAATGGAGCGGACTTTCGGATACTTTTCATTTCGAGTAAAGGGCGCACGGCTTTATGACAAATATTGACTTAAAGCGCACCGAAAAGTACGCTTTCCTGATTTATCTTGCGGCTGTCGTGCTGTTTACGGTCGGCGCCTGGGACCGGATCTTCACAGGCTCCGTGTTCGGACTCCGCTTTCTGTGGATTTATCCGGCGCTTGTGCTTCTTGCCGCACTTTTCCTGTTCCTGTATATCGGACGGATGAAACGGTGCCAGAAGAGCGGCAGAAAATGTGCGGGGCTTTTTTTCCTGCAGACGATGCACAAATACCGTTTCCTCATCGAGCAGCTTGTCGAACGGGATTTCAAGATCAAATACAAACGCTCGGTTCTCGGCGCTTTCTGGAGTTTTCTGAATCCGCTTCTCATGATGACCGTGCAGTACGTTGTATTCAGTCACCTTCTGAATATCCGCGGAAATACGGAGCATTATGCGATCTACCTTCTGTGCGGCATCGTGATGTGGAACGGCTTCAACGACTGCTCCACACAGTCGATGCGCTCGATCACGAGCAATGCGGCGCTGATTACCAAGGTCTATGTGCCGAAATATATCTACCCTGTGACGCGCGTTCTTTCGGCTTCGATCAACATCGTGCTTTCAATGATCCCGCTGCTTCTCGTGACGACGGTGTACGGCCTGTTTTCAACACCGCACCTGTACCTTTCAAAAGCAGTATGCCTGATTCCCTTCGGGCTCCTGATGATGCTGGTTTTCTGCGTCGGCATGGGCTTTTTCCTTTCGAGCCTGATGGTGTTTTTCCACGATATCGAATTCCTGTGGGGCTTCGTTTCTACTTTGTGGATGTATGCGACGCCGATCATTTACAGCCTCTCGATGTTTGAGGAAAAGGGGATTATGTGGTTTGTGAAACTGGAACAGTTCAACCCGCTGTACCACTACATCCAGTTTATCCGCACGATTGTTCTGGAGCGGCAGTCGCCTGCCTTCTCTGAATACGGCATCTGCCTCGCGTTTTCTCTCGGACTTTTCCTTCTCGGATTTTTCATGTTCCGGAAGGTTCAGGACAGATTTATTTTATACCTGTAAAGGATTTTTATGTCAGACGAAAAGAAAGTCATGCTGCGGATTTCGGACGTGTCGATGCGCTTCCGGAAAGAAGAGGATCATGCCGGTTCCCTGAAGGAAACCGTGATCAATATGTTCGCGGGCCGGCTGAAATTCACGGAATTCTACGCGCTGCAGCATGTGAGCTTTGACGTATACAAGGGTGATGTGCTCGGGATTATCGGCCGGAACGGCGCCGGGAAAAGCACGATCTTAAAGATCATTTCCGGTATCATGAAGCCGACGGCGGGGAGCGTCGAACGCTACGGCAATATCGTGCCGATGCTGGAACTGGGATCCGGGTTCGACATGGACCTTTCCGGGCGGGAGAATGTGTTCCTAAACGGTGCGATCCTCGGTTACGAAAAAGAATTCCTGCACAGTAAATACGACGAAATTCTGGCTTTTTCAGAGCTTCAGGATTTCATTAACATGCCGCTTCGAAACTACAGTTCCGGTATGATCATGCGTCTCGCCTTTTCGATCGCGACGGTGGTGGAGCCGGAAATCCTGATCGTTGACGAGATCCTTGCGGTCGGCGACGAGAATTTCCAAAGGAAGTCCCGTGCGCGTATGATGGAGCTGATGTCCGGCGGCACGACGGTGCTTTTCGTATCTCATGACATGAACCAGATCCGCGAAATGTGCAACAGGGTCGTGTGGCTGGACGGCGGGACGGTGCGGCTTCAGGGCGAATGCCGGGAAGTCTGCGATCAGTATAAACTGTAAGAGAGCGGGACAGACACATGAAGAAAACGACGGTGGTGATTCCGAACTGGAACGGGATCGACTATATCCGGGAATGTCTGGACTCCTTAAGAAATCAGGATACCGACGACTTTTTGACGCTGGTCATCGACAACGCCTCGGAGGACGGATCGGATCTTGTCATCGAGCGGGAATATCCCGAAGTACGGCTTGAACGCATGCCGGAAAACCTTGGTTTTTCGGGCGGCGTAAACGAGGGGATCACAAGGACGGAGACGCCCTATGTGCTGCTTCTGAACAATGACGTTGCCTGCGACCCCGGCTTTGTCCGTTCATTGACCGAAGCGATCGAAAAGAGTCCGAAAATCTTCTCGGTTTCCGCGCGGATGGTCAATTACCGCGAGCGGGATCTCCTTGACGACTGCGGCGACCTGTATACGGTGCTCGGATGGGGTGCGCAGCGGGGCGTCGGCCAGAAGGTCACGGATCAGAGATATCTGAAGCCCGAAAAAGTGTTTTCCGCCTGTGCGGGAGCGGCGATCTACCGGACGGAAGTGTTCAGCGAGATCGGACTTTTCGATACGGACCATTTTGCCTACCTCGAGGATATCGACGTCGGCTACCGCGCGCGGATCTACGGTTACGAGAACCGCTACGAGCCCTCCGCCGTGGTGTACCACTGGGGCTCCGCAAGCTCCGGCGCCGTTAAATACAATGATTTCAAGGTGCGGATTTCCGCACGCAACAATATTTATCTGTGCTATAAGAACATGCCCGGTTTTTACCGCGGGCTGAACGCTTTCCCGCTGTGGCTCGGGCGTGCGCTGAAGCGGCGCTTTTTCAAAGGCCTTGGCTTTCAGGAAGCCTATGATCAGGGCATCCGGGAAGGCTATGAGAAGCGGAAGAGTACGAAGAAAGTCCCGTATTCGCCGAAGCATTTCCTGAATTACCTCAGGATCGAGGGGGAACTGATCGGAAATACTTTTGTGTACTTTGCGGAATACCTTCGGCGGCACTGAAGATTCCGTGACGCCCTCTCCCTGATGCCGGGATGACAAAACAGCTTGAATCCGGCGGACAAAGGTGCTATAATCTTTCTTTGGTTCTGCTGCGGCGGAAAAGATAAAAGGAGAGAAACGTGATACGAGATAATGAGCGGCAAATAAACAGGATCCGGGCGGTTCTGGACGTCCTGACGGTAACAGCCGCATATTTTCTTACATATCTCCTGTTTTTCTTTGTTTTTCCGAAAAACAGTCTTTTCGGCGGTATCTTCAGCCTGATTACCGCCCGGGATTATGCGGCTGCGATACTGTATTTTGCACCGCTGCACCTTCTGATGTACATTATCAATCATATGTACCGGCCGATGCGGGTGACGGGGCGGCGGCTC
>CACYBV010000247.1 GCA_902772745.1 uncultured Eubacteriales bacterium | reverse complement strand
GCATTCGCGTCTTCTGTCATCATCATGATTGTGGGCATGGTGATTTACGGACCGGTACTTAAGCTGATTTCAACGCCGGAATCCATCATGAAGTGGTCGCAGGATTACCTGAAAATCCTGTTTCTCGGGGTGCTCGGCATGGCATTCTACAATATGCTGACCGGAATTCTCAGAGGACTCGGTGATTCGGTTTCCGCTCTGATATACCTTCTGATAGCCTGCGGACTGAATATCGTTCTCGACATCGTATTCGTGAAGTATTTCAGTCTGGAGGTTGCCGGCGTCGCCTGGGCGACGATTATTTCACAGTTCGTTTCCGCGATCCTCTGTCTCATTAAGGTTGCCCGGATGAAACAGTTCTTCGACCTGAAATGGAAATATATCAGCTTCAACCGGAAATATTCACTTGACGTTGTCAGGCTCGGCCTGCCGTCCGGTCTGTCCCAGGCGATTTTTTCCCTGGCCATGGTCGTAGTGCAGCGGCTGACGAATTCCTTCGGCGAACAGATTATAGCCGCAAACGTTATCGTTATGCGAATCGACGGATTCGCGATGATGCCGAATTTCAGCTTTTCCGCAGCGATGACAACCTACGCCGGTCAGAACCTCGGCGCGAGGAAGCTGCAGCGGATTGAATACGGAACCAGACAGGGAATGCTTCTGACAACGGCGGTTGCGACCTTCCTTGTGGCGATTATCCTCATTTTCGGTCGGTATCTGATGGCTATTTTCACGGAAACGGAGGAACTGATCGATATTTCCACCCGTTTCATGCGGATCCTTGCGGTCGGCTATATCGCGATGGGCTTCTCCCAGGTTTACCAGGGAGTGATGCGCGGCGTCGGCGACACGATTACGCCGATGTGGATCGGCATGATTACAACAGTTGCAATCCGGGTTCCGCTTGCGTACCTGATGGCCTTTATGACCCGCTCCGACGCATATCCGAATGGACGCTTTGAGATCCTTCCAATCTCGCTTCTGATCGCATGGGTGATCGGTGCGGTGCTTTCAGTGGTATTCTATAAGGTCGGCAAGTGGAAGAAGCAGTTCCGGGAGACGGAAGAGTAAAGACATTTTCCTTCCCGTGTCCGTACGTTTTTGGGAATACCGGGCAGCGAACCGTCCGCCTGCACTTCAATTTTGAAAACTTTTTTCATAGCACATCTTGCGAAGATCTGCAAGATGTGCTATACTTTTACGGTTAGCGCGCATCCGGGCTGAAAGTATGCCCTAATCAGTCTGAAAAGCGCGGACACCCCAAATGAAACGGGGAAGTATCATAGGAATGAAAAGAGGAAGCAATTATGAAACTCTACTCCAAGAGGCGCGGAGCCATCTCGCTGGTGATCTTCGCATTGTTCTTCGGATTTGTGCTCTTTACGGCGATCCGGGGCTTCGGCTATGATTACACGGGATCGATCTCGGACATCAAGCTCGGGCTGGATCTTCGCGGCGGCGTCAGCATTACCTACCAGGCGGTCGGCGAAACCCCGAGCCAGCAGGATATGGACGATACGGTCCGGAAGATGCAGAACCGTGCTTACGGCTATTCGACAGAAGCGCAGGTATATCAGGAAGGCGCCGACCGCGTCACGATTGATATCCCCGGTGAGACGGATGCCGACAAAGTACTCGGGGAACTGGGTACGCCCGGTACGCTGATTTTCTGCACGGACTATACAAACCCTGCAGGAACTACGCGTCTCGACGGCAACGACATCAAGAATGCCCAGGCGGGTGCGGACAGCGAGAACAAATACATCGTTCAGCTGACACTTACGCCGGATGGCGTCGAGAAATTCTCCAAGGTGACAGGAGAACTCGCTGGCACCGGCAAGCCGCTGTATATCGTCTACGACAACCAGGTGATCAGCCAGCCGACCTGCAAGGAGCAGATCAACAGCGATACCTGCCAGATTGAAGGTTCGTTTACCTACGAAGAAGCCGCCCAGCTTGCTTCCTATATCCGTATCGGTGCACTGCCGGTGGAGCTTGAGGAACTGCGTTCTCAGGTTGTCGGCGCGACCCTCGGCGGAAAAGCGATCCAGACTTCGCTCTTTGCGGCGCTGATCGGACTCGGACTCGTCGTAGTGATTATGATCGTGATTTACCGGATGCCCGGCGTGTGCGCGTCTCTTGCCCTGATTTTCTACACAGGCCTCATTATCGTGCTGCTTGCGGCTTTCAATCAGGAAATCACGCTGACCCTTCCCGGTATTGCGGGTATCATCCTGAGTATCGGTATGGCGGTTGACGCAAATGTCATCATCTTCACGCGTATCCGCGAGGAAATCGGCCTCGGAAACAATACGGCGGCTGCGATCCAGGCCGGATTCAAAAAGGCGCTGTCAGCGATCATCGACGGCAACGTGACAACGCTCATTGCAGCGCTTGTGCTGTATCTGTTCGGAACAGGCACAATCAAGGGGTTCGCGATCACGCTGGCGCTCGGTATTGTCCTGTCGATGTTCACGGCGCTTGTAATTACGAGACTGCTCTTAAAGAGCCTGTATGCGCTCGGACTGAAGGACAAAAAATGGTACGGCGAGAAAAAACCCGTGCAGGAGAAGAATTTCCTCAGCAGAAAGAATATCTTCATCTGCGCTTCGCTCGCGGTCATTCTGATCGGCGTCGGCTTTATGGTCGGCCACAGCATCAAAAACTATGCACTGAACTACAGCCTGGACTTTGTCGGCGGAACTTCGACCGACGTCGTGTTCAATGAGAACCGCACGATTGATCAGCTCGAAGAGGAAGTCCAGCCCGATGTGATCGCAGCGATCGGATCGACCGACGTTGCGATGACCCCGGTTTTGGGTTCCAACGAAGTCATTATCAAGACCCAGGTCCTGACACAGGACCAGCGTTCGGCGCTTTATGGGATGCTTGAAGAGAAGTACAATATTGATTCCTCCAGCATCACATATGATACGATCAGCGCAACGGTCTCCAAGGAAATGACGCGTTCCGCTATTTTATCGATCGTGCTTGCCGCCGCCGCGATGCTGATTTACATCTGGATCCGTTTCCGCGATGTGCGTTTTGCTTCGGCTTCGGTTCTCGCGCTTGTACACGACGTGTTTGTAGTGCTTGCGGCTTTCGCGGTATTCCGCTGGACCGTCGGCAATACCTTCATCGCCTGCATGCTGACCCTTGTCGGTTACTCCATCAACGCCACGATCGTTATTTTCGACCGTATCCGTGAGAACCAGGCAATCATGGGAAAACAGGCAAGCCTTAAATCGGTCGTCAACCTTTCGATCACACAGACGCTTTCGCGTTCGATCCTGACCTCTCTCACGACTTTCGTCATGGTCTTCGCACTCTATATCTTCGGCGTCACTTCCATCAAGGAGTTTGCGCTTCCTCTGATGGTCGGAATCGTTGTCGGTGCGTACTCGTCCGTCTGCCTCGCAGGCGCTGTCTGGTACATTTTCCGGACGAAGATTGCTCCGAAAAAGGAAAAAGAGTTGCCTGTACAGAAGAAGACCGGAAAGAAAAAAGAAAAGAAATAAGAGTTTTTCATGAAATATGAAATTCTGAAAACCTGCGGAAGAGCAAAGCGCGCGCATATGGAGACGGTGCACGGAACGATAGAGACACCGGTCTTTATGAACGTCGCGACGGTCGGCGCGATCAAAGGGGCTGTATCCACGGAAGATCTCGATGAGATCGGCACACAGGTGGCGCTTTCGAACACCTATCACCTGCATGTCCGTCCGGGCGACCGGCTGATTCACGACATGGGCGGTTTACATGCCTTTATGAGCTGGAAAAAGCCCGTTTTAACGGACTCTGGCGGCTTTCAGGTGTTTTCCCTTGCCGGGATACGGAAAATCAGGGAAGAGGGCGTTATCTTCCAGTCCCACATTGACGGACACCGGATTTTCATGGGGCCCGAGGAATCGATGCAGATCCAGTCAAATCTCGGATCGACGATCGCGATGGCCTTTGATGAGTGCCCGCCGGCGCTCGCGGAACGCAGTTATATCGAACCGTCTGTCGCACGCACGACGCGCTGGCTTATCCGCTGCAAGGCGGAGATGGAGCGGCTGAACACGCTTCCCGATACCGTGAACCGCGAACAGCTTCTGTTCGGGATTAACCAGGGCGGCATCATCGAGGATCTGAGGATCAGCCATGCCAAGGAGATTTCGGAACTCGACCTCCCCGGCTATGCGGTCGGCGGACTTGCGGTCGGAGAAACGCATGAAGAGATGTATCACATCCTCGACGAGACGGTTCCTTATCTTCCCAAAAACAAACCGACCTACCTCATGGGTGTCGGGACGCCGGCGAATATTATCGAAGGCGTAGACCGCGGGATTGATTTTTTCGACTGCGTTTATCCGACACGGAACGGCCGTCACGGAAATGCCTACACGCATTTCGGAAAACTGAACCTGATGAACGCCCGGTATGAACGGGATTCGCGGCCGCTGGAAGAGGGATGCCGGTGCCCGGCCTGCAGAAGGTATTCGCGCGCTTACATCCGGCACCTTCTGAAAGCGAAGGAAATGCTGGGAATGCGGCTTCTTGTGCTGCACAACCTGTATTATTACAATCACCTGATGGAAGAGATCCGGGACGCGCTGGATGCAGGGACCTGGAGAGAATACAAAGCTTCAGCACTGGAGCGGCTGAATTCGGGTGAAATCTGAATGCATCCCTACAGGATAATACGGAAGAAATTCCGACAACAGTATCAATCAATCCGTTCAATACGGGGAAATGGAGAAACTTATGAAGCGTAAACTGACTTTTGCCGGTATCTTTGCCATGATGATGAGCCTGTCCGGCTGTATGGCGCCGGCGACTGCCGAAGGCGCAGAGGGCGGCGGAATGGGCGCCAAGACCATTATCATGTACGTCGGCGTGATGGTAGTGTTCTTTGCCGCCATGTACTTTATCGCGATCCGTCCGCAGAAAAAGCAGGAGAAAGAACAGAAGGCCATGCTTTCTTCTATGAAGGAAGGAGACCTGGTGCTCACTAGCTCGGGATTCTACGGCAAGATCATCGACATCACCGACGACACGGTTATCGTGGAATTCGGCAACAACAAGAACTGC
>CACYBV010000246.1 GCA_902772745.1 uncultured Eubacteriales bacterium | reverse complement strand
GGCGACAGCAGGTTCTGTCCGGCGTCCGTCGCAATCGACCAGTTGTTGTGCTTGCCGGATCCGTTCACGCCTGCAAACGGCTTTTCATGCAGCAGACACACAAGTCCGTGCTTCTGGGCTACTTTCTGCATCATCTCCATCGTCAGCTGGTTGTGATCCGTCGCGATATTCGTCGTCGAATAGATCGGCGCGAGCTCATGCTGGGCGGGCGCTACTTCGTTGTGCTCGGTTTTCGCGAGGATGCCGAGCTTCCACAGTTCTTCGTTCAGGTCCTCCATGAAGGCTTCTACGCCGGGCTTCAAAGCGCCGAAATAGTGGTCGTCCATCTCCTGGCCTTTCGGCGGTCTGGCACCGAAAAGCGTGCGCCCCGTATATTTCAGGTCCGGCCGCTTTTCGTAAACCTCTTTGGAAATCAGGAAGTATTCCTGCTCCGGCCCGACGGAACTTACAACCCGCTTTACGGAATCGTTTCCGAAGAGTTTCAGGATCCGCACCGCCTGGGTGCTGAGCGCTTCCATGGAGCGAAGGAGCGGCGTTTTCTTGTCCAGCGCCTGACCGCCGTAAGCCGCAAAGGCCGTCGGGATACAGAGCGTGTGGCCTTTGATGAAAGCGAAGGAGGTCGGGTCCCAGGCGGTGTAGCCCCTGGCTTCAAAGGTCGCCCGGAGTCCGCCCGAGGGGAACGAGGATGCGTCCGGTTCGCCCTGCACGAGTTCTTTCCCGGAGAACTCCATGATCACTGATCCGTCCGGAGCCGGCGCGATAAAGCCGTCGTGCTTTTCCGCCGTCACGCCTGTCAGCGGCTGGAACCAGTGGGTAAAATGGGTCGCGCCGTGTTCCACCGCCCAGTCCTTCATCGCGGAAGCGACTGCATTCGCTACCCCGATGTCCAGTTCCCTGCCCTCATCGATGGTCTTCCTCAGAGAGTCGTAAACCTTTCTTGAGAGTCTTGCCTTCATGTCACGGTCGTCGAAAACCAGACTGCCGAAATAATCCGATACTGTTTTCATGATAGTTCTCCTTTCAGGGCAATTCTTTTCTGCGGCATGCAAAAACAGTATATTCATCATAGATGTTATCAGTCATCCGCGCCATACAGAAAAAGGCAAAGACGCCTCCCCCATGATCGGGAAGACGCCTTTGCCTTCATGCGCAACATTCTACACCGCTGCTTCCCGTTCGTCAAGCGGAAAAATTGCACGGAATTTTCGCCCGTCCGTCAGCGTTTTACGTCAAACAAGACAAAATTTCCGAAATGCTTGACAAACCCGCGGTTTCGGTCCTATAATGTCGGCAAATGAGCAAAGGCGTTCATTTCCGCAGGCGTATTCTGCGCGGAAACGGACGCCTTTTTCTTATGCTGATTCAGGAAAGGGATACCGACATGAGGAAAGAAGGTGAGCTGCGCATCCCCTCCGGATGCGCGATCGCAGCCGTCATCTCAAGGGACGGCAGACGTATGACAGGAGAAAAGATTGTCCGCGCCATGGTACCGATGCACGAGCGCTCAAACGGGCTCGGCGGCGGTTTTGCCGGCTATGGAATCTATCCGGAATACCGGGACTTCTACGCTCTGCACCTGTTCTTCGACAGCCGTGCGACAAGAAAGGAATGTGAAGCCTATCTGAAAGAATACTTCGAAATCGTCCAGTCCGAAATCATCCCTACAAGGAAGATGCCGGAGATTACGGACGAGCCGATCATCTGGCGGTACTTTGTCACGCCGCTTCCCTCCCAGCTCCGCTCGCTCCAGCTCGACGAGAAGGAATTTGTCGCACGTACGGTCATGAAAATCAATACGGAAACGGACGGCGCCTACGTCTTCTCCAGCGGCAAAAATATGGGCACCTTTAAAGCGGTCGGGTTTCCGGAGGACGTCGGACGCTTCTACCGGCTGGAAGAATACGAAGGGTATTCCTGGACCGCCCACGGACGGTATCCTACGAACACACCGGGCTGGTGGGGCGGCGCACATCCCTTTACCCTGCTGGATTATTCGGTCGTCCATAACGGAGAGATTTCCTCTTATGACGCCAACCGCCGCTTTATCGAGATGTTCGGCTACAAATGCACGCTCCAGACCGATACCGAGGTAATCACCTATGTCCTGGATTATCTCGTACGCGTGCAGGGGCTTACTCTTCCCGAGGCTGCAAATGTAATCGCAGCCCCGTTCTGGACGACAATTGCGGGAGAACAGGACCCGGAGCTCTCAGCGCGCCACGCTTACCTCCGGACCGTTTTCCCGAGTCTTCTCATCACCGGCCCGTTCTCGATCATTCTCGGATTCACCGGCGGCATCATGGCCTTAAACGACCGCCTGAAACTCCGCTCGATGGTCGTCGGAGAAAAAGAAAATAATGTATATATCGCAAGCGAGGAAGCCGCCATCCGTGCGATGGAACCGGATGCGGAGAACATCTTCGCGCCGGCAGGCGGGGAACCGGTCATTATTCAGGTGAAAGAAGGTGCATACTGATGGGAGTGGAATTTATCTTTCCGGAATTTGAAGTACAGAGGAACGAGTCCCGCTGCATCAAGTGCCGGGTCTGCGAGCGCCAGTGCGCGAACGAAGTACATTATTACAGCCCGGAGCGCGGACTCATGATGAGCGACGAGCTGAAATGCGTCAACTGTCAGCGCTGCGTCTCCCTGTGTCCGACGCGCGCCCTGAAGATCGTAAAAAGCGGCTGCATGCTCCGGGAAAACGCAAACTGGCAGAATGATACGATCCGGGAAATCTACAAACAGGCCTCGACCGGCGGCG
>CACYBV010000245.1 GCA_902772745.1 uncultured Eubacteriales bacterium | reverse complement strand
TCGCTCTGCCTGCTCGGAATGAAGCGGAATTATCTCAGCCCGAGTTCCTTCTCGCAGGCCTCCATCAGACCGTACATATAGCCGGTTGCGACCAGGTTTCCGAGGATCGCATAGCCCGGATGATCATTGTCGTCGCCGTACATTGTCGGGACATGGTCCGGACGCATCACGCCCTCGAAACCAACCTCATAATATGCCTTCATCGCCGCAAACATATCGGTCTTGCCGTCGTGGTGCCAGGCTTCGCGGAAGTTCTCCGCGGTGCCGACGACGTCGCGGAAGTGCGCGAAATGCAGTGTCCCTGCATCGGCGAAACGGCGGATGCAGGCCGGGATATCCTCGCCCATCGCCGCGAAATTGCCCTGGCAGAGGCAGATGCCGTTGTATTCGGACTGTACGAGCTGCGTCGCTTCATACATCGCGTCCGCCCTGATCATAATGCGGTCCAGGCCGCCAAGGTGCCGGATCGGCGGATCATCCGGATGGAGCGCCAGTTTCACGCCGCACTTCTCCGCGACCGGAACTACCTTTTTCAGGAAATATTCAAGATTTGTCCACAGCTGGTCCGCGCTGATCGTGACGCCGGACATCGGCGGCATGTCCTTCACGTCCTCATAATTGAAGCCGCTCACCAGAGCGCCGCCTTCAAGCGGGATACTGACCGTCGTCCGGTACCAGCCCCAGACCGGCATCCAGTTGTAGCAGACGCAGGGGCAGCCGAGCTTCCCGAGGTTCTCAAGGAGTGTGCAGAAATGCGCGATCTCCTCGTCGCGGGACTCCAGCCCGAGCTTCACGCCGTCGATGAATCCGATGCCCTCAAGTACCGCCCACTCCATGCCGGCGTCTTTGACGTTCTGCGCGACTTCACGAAGCACGCCGTAATCCCAGGGATGTGAATACGGCGCGTATTTCCTCGGGTTCGGTCCCGCGACCGCGTATTTCACGCCCAGCTGCTGTGCGTAGTGCTTCAGCGGCTCGTTGAAAATGTAAGCAACTTTAACCCTGTCGATCATTTTGATCCTCCTTCGTTTTTTCCTGTTCCTGTCTGCGGCGTTCCGCCATCTTTTCTCTCCACTCCCAGCGCTCCGCGTAACCGGAATGCCGCAGCATCAGTCCGCCGTCCGCGAGAATCGTGCTTCCGGTCATATACCCGAACGCATCCGTGCACATGAGGGGCACAATGTCGCCGATCTCCTCCGGAAGTGCCTGGTGCCCGAGAGGAATCGCCATCGGCCGGACTTCGTTCGTATGATGTCCCCCAAGGTCCGTATTCACCCCGCCCGGCGCAAGGGTGTTCACGCGCACGCCGTATTCGCCGAGGTCTGCAGCCATCGAGCGCGCGATGTTTTCCAGGGCGCTCTTGATACCGCTGTACAGCGCCTGGGAAGGAAGCGCATAGTAAGCGTTAACAGATGTTACGATGATGATGTTTCCGCCGCCGTTTTTCTCCATCTGATTTCCGGCCCATCGGAGCCCGTAAATCACGCCCTTCAGGTCCGTTTCGATCAGCCGGTCCATCTCCTGATTCTCCATCTCTGTCAGGTACTTGAAGACCGACATCCCGGCGTTCGCGACGAAGATGTCCGGAGATCCGTGCTTTTCCCCGTATTCCCTGAAGAATTGCTCACTCTCTTCCGCCGATCCCACGTCAAATGCCCAGGAATCACATGCTCCGCCGATCTCCCCGATTTCCGAGACCGTCTGCCGGATCTTTTCCGGATTTCTGCCGAGTACGGTCACAAAAGCGCCGAAGCGCACCAGAGATTTTGCGATCGCCGCACCGATTCCGCCCGACGATCCTGTCACAATCGCTTTTTTCCCGGCAAGCGACAGCCGTTTCTCAAGATAGTCTCTGTCCAAAAACACGCCTCCGATTTTCGTATTGGCGCGGTCATATCTTGCCGTTCCTGCCGCGTCCTGTTAAGGAATACTATAGCGTAAGCGATGCGGTAAATCAAGCGTTTTTTTTATTATATTTAGCTTTATTTAAGTTGATTTAAGTTTTTTTAGTAAAAAGACCGGGGCGGCTTAAGAGCCGTCCCGGTCCCTATTCATTCAGTTCAGCATGGTTTTGTTTCAGAAAAGCCCGGTCGTTCCCGAAGCGGATGGCGGTCTCTTCATCGTTTTCGAAAAACTTTTCCAGCAGATCCGCTGGAATTTTCACAGGCCGGGTGCGCTCATATACGGTAAGATT
>CACYBV010000244.1 GCA_902772745.1 uncultured Eubacteriales bacterium | reverse complement strand
TAGGCGTAGTGCTGCAGTGCAGCTTTCGAGCCGTTGATTTCAACGGTCGCATTCATCATGACACCGTCGAAGTGCAGGAAGACCAAATCGTCCTTCCATTCTGCAGGTATCATCACTTTTTTACTGTAGTGCGCGACGCCGGCGTTAAAATAGCCGCTCGCCGATTTTGCCGGAGCTTCGGCAAAAACCTCGCTTTCGATCATGTAGTCGTGCGGGAGGTCAACGGTTTTTTCTCCCTCCGGGGGCATGATCTGATAGGCGCTTTTCAGGCCGAAGCCAAAGCTCCAGCCACGGTCAAGATTCAGATTTCGCATAGGGCATCTCCTTTTTGAAAGATAAGACCATTATATCCGAATCTGCCTCCGGAAACAAGACAGAAATTCGACGTTTCCGCCTCGAATTTATAATGTATCATGGGAGTGCGTGAGAGCATGAAAGCCCGAAACACTCCGAAAAAAATTTTTTACGCCAGCATATAAGGAGGTTTTAATGAGACAGTATGAAACTGCGGAACTGTGCCTTCAGGGAAGCGCACCGAAGGGATCGGAAGCAGTCGTGGATCTTACGGCTGTTTTCGGAAAAGACGGAAAAACATGGAATGTAAAAGGATTCTATACCGGAAACGGGCAGTATAAGGTCCGCTTCCTGCCCGAAGAATGCGGGACTTACACGTATAAGATCACAGGATCGGTTCTTCAGGCACCGGTTTTCGGGACCTTCGAGGCGGAAAGCGCGGATTCCCTGCATCACGGACCGGTCCGCGCGGACGGTACAGCGCTTTTCTATGCGGACGGGACAAGGTTCACCGGATTCGGGACGACGGTCTACGCGATGCTGCACCAGTCGGACGCGCTGATGGCGGAAACGTTTGAAACGCTTTCTGAAAGCCCTTTCAACAAAGTCCGCCTCTGCGTTTTCCCGAAGCATTACAATTACAACCACAACAATCCGCGCTTCTATGCTTTTCAGCGTACTGGGCAGGCAAAGGATCTGACATTCGAAGTGCCTGAAGGATCGGAAGCTGCTTTTTCCATAACGGCGAAGGACGGAGAAAACTGGGACGTCCATCACCCGGTGGCTGCATTCTGGGATGCTTTTGAAGAAGGACTCAGAAAACTGCAGGAGCTTGGGATTGAGGCCGACTTGATCCTGTTCCATCCCTACGACCGATGGGGCTTCTCGGCAATGAAGCAGGAAGACAACCTGGTATATCTGGACTACCTGCTGAGGCGTTTTTCTGCTTTCCCGAACGTCTGGTGGAGCCTTGCGAACGAGTACGATCTCTGCCCGGAGATTTCACTCCGGGACTGGGAGGAGATCGAGGCTTTTGTGGCAGAGCACGACCCCTTCCATCATCTTCTGTCCAACCATAACTGCCTCTGTCCCTGGGACTGGTCCCGGAAAGATACGACCCATGTTTCCTGGCAGAGCAAGCAGTTCCGGCGGGTGTCGGAACTGATGCAGAAGTACGGGAAGCCGGTGCTTTTTGATGAATGCCGTTATGAAGGAAACCTGCCAGAAAGCTGGGGCAATATTTCCGGAAAACGTATGGTGCAGAGTTTCTGGCGCGTCATGTCGCAGGGCGGACACTGCACGCACGGGGAAACCTTCTTCCCGGGATCGAAGGAGGCGGAAGCAAATACCGCGACCGGGGAATCCGAAGTCGTCTGGTGGGCAAGAGGCGGAAAACTGCACGGCGAAAGCCCGGCGAGGATTGCCTTTATGCGCGGGATTTTCGACAGTCTTCCCGGACCGCTCGAACCTTCCGCGGATGGACTTGCAGCCGCGATGAGCATGCCGGATGAGACATTCAAAAAGATGGAAGCTGCGATGCCCGCAAGTTTTCGTGTTTTTGGGGAATCGATGCTTGCCATGGGTAAGCGGGAGCGGGAGCTTTTCGCGATGACCGAGCCGGAATACGGCGGACACGCCGGCGATCTTGCTTTCCTCCGCTATCTGGACACGGAGTGCTGTGCGAGGACGGAACTCCGGCTTCCGGAAAATCACCGTTACCGGGTGGACCTCATCGATACATGGAACATGACGCGAGAGACGGTGCTGACAGGCGTTTCCGGTAAGGTAAACGTACCGTGTTATGGGAGAGAATACTGCGCGGTCCTTGCGCTGAAAGAAGAATAAGGATCTTATTCAGCTGTACATTCCGGAAAGGGGAAGGCTTCTGTCAAAACGAGTACCGCGAACGGATCCGGAAGGACAGCCAGACCGCGCAGACCCGGGAAACGCTCAGACTGCAAAGTAATGAAGCTGCGAAGTGCTGCCAAGAAGGCAGTATGCACGGGATATGGAAAGCTTCTCAAGAAGCAGCCCGGCCTTTTCAGTCACATTCCCTGAAACCCGGCTTTCTCCGCGGCTTTCCCGAAGCTTCGCGATCAGGCTCATTGCCGGCTCCAGCTCCCCCGTCGGAAGGAAGCGCAGCATGCGGGTGATATTCCGGACTGAGGCCTTTTTGTTTCTTCCTCCAAAGCGGTTCAGGATCTGTAATTCTTTATCAGTGAGATTCATTTTGTTCTGCATGGGTTTCTCCTTTTCTGTATCTGTTTTCTGCTTTTTGAACAGGTGTTGTTTTTTCTTACAAGGTGTATTATAATGTCCCCGGAAGAACTGTTCAATCATCAGAAAAAAACATCCTGTTCAGGAAGTGAACAGATTCTCCGAAACTGTTTGGAAAGTGAGCAGACATATGAAAACTGACCCGCGAACCCGCTATACAAAATCGATTATCCAGCAGGTCTTCATGGAGCTGATCCGTGAAAAGCCGCTCTCAAAGATTACCGTGAGTGAGATCTGTCAGAAAGCCGAAATTAACCGGGGCACCTTTTACCGTTATTATCTCGATGTATACGACCTCGCGGAGCAGCAGGAAAAGAACGGCCTGGAGCAGGTGGACCAGATGATCCGGGGAATCAGTTCCGGCGATTTTGTCAGCGTTTTCTCCGAGGTTCTGCGCTTTTTTGCGAAAGATCCCAGTTTTTTCTTTATGGTGGCAAGCGGTGCGTTCAGTTCGACAGAGGAAAACAGCTTTTTCCAGAAGGTATTTGTCCGCTGCTATCAGGTCCTGTACGAAGACCACCCGCAGGATACGGACAGACATGACACGCGCTTCCTTTCCTTTATGACGGGAGGCTCCGGCGCACTGGTCGCATACTGGCTGAAATCCGGCATGAAAGAGCCGCCGGAGGAAATCGCGGAAATAATTTCAGGCTACGCCGAACTGATTATCCGGGACGGGGACAGGACAACAGGCTCATGAACAGTCTTCGGAGCGCGCTTTATGTGAATTTGACTTCCGGCACTTTTTTTGAGAAGCGGCGGCCTCTCCTTCTGCCCGGGAATTTTCCGGTTCGGACAGGCCGAAAAAAGCAGCCCTGACCTTCATTCCGTTATAGACAAACGGAGCAGCTTTCACTATAATGAAAAGCAAGCAGCACTGATTCAAAAGGAGGGACAATTCATGATTTTTCACGTCAGTGTAAACGGAAACGATCAGTATAACGGCACGGAGGAAAAGCCTTTTCGCTCTATCCAGAAAGCGGCCTCGATCGCCATGCCCGGCGATACCGTCAGAATTCACGCCGGTGTTTACCGCGAATGGGTCAGTCCCAAAAACGGCGGGACCGAAGATCACCGCATCGTCTACGAAGGCGCAGGGGACGGCG
>CACYBV010000243.1 GCA_902772745.1 uncultured Eubacteriales bacterium | reverse complement strand
GTCGCGAACCATCTTCTCGAGTTCCTTCGCTTCTTCCAGGCAGTCGCCATGCAGAAGGTAAACGATCTGGTCCTCGGGATTGACAATCGTTTCCTTCATCAGGTTGACAATCTCCTGCATGGAAGTCTGACGGCCTTTGACCTTCTTGAAGCCGGTCTGGGCGCCGACACGGTCCGCAATGATAATTGGTTTTACACCGAAGAGATTGCCGAAGAAGGCTTTGGAGGCAGTAATGCGGCCGGCGCGTTTCATGTAGTCAAGTGTATGGACGGTACAGTACTCATTAACAAAATTCCGGTCTGCCATCGTCTTCTCGGCGATTTCATCAGCACCGAAGCCCTGATCGCGGTATTCCGCCGCACGCATTGCGACAAGCGCTTCACCGAAGCACGCATTCAAAGCGTCGATGCAGTGAATCTTCGCTTCCGGGTGAAGCTCCAGAAGTTTTTTCGCAACAACCGCACCGGTGTTTACGGAGCTGGACTGCTTCAGCGCACAGCCGATATAGACGATGTCCTTGCCTTCCGCAAGATATTTCCCGAAAGCACGCTCAAATTCTTCCACCGGCACCTGAGTCGTCGTGATCCGTCCGCCGTTTCGCATGGTATTGTACAGTTCCTGAGGGGTATAGTATTCAAAATCCAGACTCGCCGGCGTCTCCTTTCCCTCATAAACCGTATTCATCTTTACATAGTCGATGTTATACTTTTCCCGAATCTCCTTCGGCATGTCGGAACATGAGTCCGTCAGAATCTGAACTGGTCTTGACATAATTATTCTCCTTTATAAATCTTTATATATCTGCAGATGCGCCAAAATCTGCCGGCGCATCGCTGCATTCAGTTTTCCTGCTGCTCCTCGGGGAGTTCTTCGAAAAAACTCTCCCGGTCCAGGTCGTCGCTTTTCTGGTTCCGGATGATTTTCACCGTCGTCAGTACCACAAAAAGGTTCAGCACACCGCTGGCCACAAGTGCAATCGAGAAATACACGCGGATCGCTTCGCTGATCTCCAGCGGCCGGAATACGAGAAGAAGGCCTGACGCCGCTGCGATCACCGCAAGGCCGAAGATTCCCCACCAGAGCCCGATTCCAAAGTGCTTCGCATCCATCGCGATGCGAATCCGGAACAGCCCGTCGAGAAGGATGACGATTCCAAGGGCGATGCACATAAGGGTGATGATGTTGGTCGTCTTGATCATGACAACCGCTCCGAGCACTACAAGAAGGATTCCGAACTGCAGGTCATACTGGAATGCCAGACGGTATAGGTCCCTGCTGAAATACCCTACAAGCTTTACTGCCCCGAACAGTACCAGGGCTGACCCTCCGGCGAAACGGATGACCTGCTCCGGGAGTTCCTTCCACGCAGCAAAAATCACGCCGAAGGCGATAAAGATTACCGACAGCGCAATATATCCGTTTTTCGCAATATGCATTGGTACAACCGAAACATTTTTCATAAACGGTTTCTGCTCCCTTCCGAACACGGAATAACATACAGCTTTTTGTGCCCGGCACTCACGCTGTACCCATGATGCAGTATACAAAAAAGAGGCCGGCGGGTAAACCGCCAACCTCTCCCTTAATGTTCTGTTTTCCGACATTCAGGGCAAATTGTCGGAATGATTCATCTGGTTTTTCTCTGTGTGCTCCTTCCTTTTCCTCCTGCGCGCCTTTACCATCAGCGACGTATGCGCATAAAAGGTCACTATTCCGCTGATTATCACCAGGAAATAGTAACTGAAGCCGCGGCTCACCGTAAGAGACACGGTCGTCATCAGTTCCGAGCCGAAGACCGGTTCGAAATTGCACATATAAATATATTCCGAGAATCCCAGGCCGCCGGGCGTCGGAAGCATGTCTGAACCAATGGACACAACCGCCTGCCTTCCGATCACGGGAAGCAGGTGCGCGCCGCGAAGCTCCAGCGCAATATAGACGACATAGGTCAGCGAAAACAGGAGAAGCCGCTGCAGGATCGTAAGGACCTGCGTCCCCGTTATAGCGGGAATGTGTCCGCGGATCAGGCCGACCGCATCATGATAAAGGTCCATCGACTCCTCAACCCGCTGAAGCCGCGCCTCCGTCAGATGAAGCATGCGTATTTTGGAAAGCATTCTGAAAATCCGTCTCACAAGCCGGTGCGCAAAGCGCGGCATGAACACAAGCGCCGCAAGCGCCGCGACAAATACCACATTCAGAATAAATCCGACCGTAAACAGCACCTGTACCGAAGGATCCAGGGACTGAATGAGTCCGCGGCAGAAAATCATCAGGAAAAACCCGAGAAGGATCAGGACAGTCTTGTATTCGATCGTAATGATCATCAGGACGGCGGAAGCCGTTCCCACACGGATCCCGTGCCGGCGCATATAGTATATCTGCATCGGCTGTCCGCCGGTCGCGGACGGCGTTACCAGGCTGTAGAAGAAACCGATGAACGAAATCGGAATACAGTGCCTGAGCGGGGCGTCAACATTTGCGGCCCGAAGAAGGATCTTCATAATGACCGATTCGCAGCACACGAAGAGCACCACGATGAATGCTCCGGCCGCAAGATACACAGGCCGGATTTCCAGAAGTTCGCGGCCGATTTTCGCAAGGTCCTGGTCTTTTAAGAGCCCCCAGCTCGTCAGACCGATCACGGCTATAAGGAAAACCGCATTCAGGATTTTTTTGATTATTTTTTTCTTCGCTTCCCTCGTCACGATTCAGGAACCAGCCTCCTTGAAGAGATTTTCCGCCCAAGTCCGTCTTTGATGCCATAATCGACCCTGTTTTTTGATCAGGCAAGCGTTCCCATCGGATCCCAGGGTTCGAGTTCGATCGGTTCTTCCTGAAGTTCCCGAAGCCACTCTTCCTTCAGGTATTTTTTGTTGATGATCACCTGATAGGTCAGAAGGTCAAACCAGGCGTCGGAAGCCACATAATAGCCCTTCTCGCCCGCATCTTCGCCCCAGCTGTTCTCGATCTTCCAGCGGTTCGGCTTCCCGTTTTCATCGAGGTTCACGCCGCACAGGACCATCGCGTGGTTCATCGCGCTGTCACGGTAATCCAGCCGCTGTTCCTTGCTCATCGCAAAGTCCATTCCGCCGAAAATCTCGCCGATCCTGAAGGAATCCGGATCCCAGATGCCGCGCTTCCGGTCGGCGAATTTGCCGCAGTCCGAGCCGAACCACACCAGTTCGCCGTCCTTCATCTGCGCGATCGTAAGTTCCTTGAGCTCGTCGATCGGCAGGTTCAGGTAGCGGATGCCGCCGCCGATTACGTTGCCGAGATATTTCACGGTGTAGGTTTTATAGAAAGGCTTGTCCGCGGTCGGGGCGTTGATGACGCTCACGTAATCCGAGAGATCAATCCCCACGTATTTCTCATAAAAACCGAGCGGAGTCAGATGATAATCCGCGTGGAATTCGTCGTCCTTGTCGCGGTACTCGAAATCGAACTCCTTCGGCGGTTCGCCGAAGGCGATGCAGAGGGCTTTGAAATAAGCGGCAAGCATTTCATTCTTTCTCGCTGAAGCGTCTCCGCCTTCGGACGTAATCTTCCGAAGTTTGATCGCGTCTTTTCTTAAATGCATGTTCATATAGTGCATGAAATAACGCGTGCCTTCGGACTGGAAGGTCTCGGGCATAATGCTCTTGGGAACGATTCCGTATTTTTTGACGACACTGACCATCATGTCCCACTGGCCGCCGTCGCCGATGCCCTGGAGGATCCAGTCAAGCGTCCGGTCTCCTACGGGGAGGTCGGCGGAATCGATTACGGACTCGAGGAAGAAATTGATCTTCTCAAATTTATCCCAGAACGCAAAATAGTTTCCGGAAAGCTCAAATTTCTCCAGATTGCATTTTTTTATAACCGCTTCCCGCATCAGGTTCATCGAAGCGAAGAGCCAGCAGCGGCCGGTGGACTTCTGGTTCGTAATGCCGTGCGTCTCAAGTTCAATCGAGAAGCTGCGCTGCAGTTTCGATCCTGCGACAGGGTCGTAGGAAATCGTTGCGAAATCCGCGCCGGATGCCGCTGCGGTCAGGGTTTTTGCAAAGGCGTCGTTTTCATATTCTTTCCGGAATGCATCGATCATTTCGGGAGTTACGGGTCTGGCATTCTGAAGCATGGTAATTCCTCCGTAAATAATTATAGTCGGCCGTTTCAGTCGTTTGTATTATTTTACCGCGAAAAGTCCGGGAATTCCAGTGTTTTTTGGACAACCGTTTCTTCCTTCCGGGCCTTCCGGCAAAAGTCTGCGAAAGTCTATTCTCCCTCCCTCAGCATCAGGTTCAGGATTTCCGCATCAGTCTCGCGCATACCGTCCCTTGCAAGCTCCGATACGGCGCGGATCGTATTCTCTACGCCCTTGACGACAATTCCGTCTCCGCCGACAAATTCCGAATCGTGCATGTTCATCTGGAGCCCGAGAAGCCCGGCTTCGACCGCGCTCGCGATTTTTGCCGCGCAGGATGATTTCGCGCCGTCGCAGATCATGCCGGAATTGATTGCGAGGGTATTTACAATCGTATGCGCGATCTCGCTGTAACGCCCGCCGTAGAGATAACTGATTCCGGCGCCGGCACCGGCGCCGGCAGACGTCGCGCCGCAGTAGGCGGAAAGGGCGCCGATTCCGGTCTTGAGGTGAATCGTCACGAGCGCCGAAACCAGAAGCGCACGGTACAGAAGTTCATCGGAAGCCCCCATCTCCCGTGCATAGATAATCACCGGAACCGAGCTTGTCAGCCCCTGGTTTCCGGATCCGGAGTTGATCACAACCGGAAGCTCGCAGCCGTTCATCCGTGCATCCGAACCCGCCGCCGCATAGGCTACGGCAATCGGTTCCGTACAGCCCATGGCGGGCTGCAGTTCCTCACGAAGGATCCCGAGGTAAGTATTGTAAGTCGCTGTGTCCCTGTCCTTTGTGTTTCCTTTTTGCTGAACTGTGATGTCAAAATGTCTTTTCCTGCCGAACCTCCGTCGAATCAGCCTCCCCGTTCTGTCAGATATGGTTTGCCACTTCAAACGCGTCCCAGATCGCGTACATGATATTGTTGACTTTCTTTGCGTCACCGAGAAGATAGATCTCGGGCACGTCGAATTCAACCTCATGATAGAGGCTGTTTTCTTCCTTATAGCCGACCGCAAGGACCACGCTGTCTGCGGATAGTTTTGTCAGTGAACCGTCGGCAAGTTCTGCCGTAAGCACGCCGTCCCTGTAGCCTTTGACCTTTGCGCCGCAGATCGTGTCGATTCCGTTGAAAGGAATCAGTGCTTCCAGCATATCCTTGTTGCTGTGGCACAGGGGTCCGTTCACCGCCATCAGCTTCGGAAGCGCCTCGACAATTGTGACCTTCCTGCCCTTTCTGGCGAGATCCAGTGCCAGTTCGCAGCCCACAAGTCCTCCGCCGATGACAGCTGTCGTATCACCCGGGTCTTTTTCGCGAAGCAGCACCTCTGCCGCCGTATAGACCCTGTCGTCGTCCCCGAGGGAGAAGCGCTTCGGCGAGGAGCCTGTCGCCATGATCACGGTCTCAAAACCGCTGCTGCGGATAAAGTCCGCATCGACCGCGGTGTTCAGGTGTACTTCGACGCCGAGCCTCTGCATCTCATTCGCGTACCAGGCCGCGAGCGCAAGGTCGTCCTCCTTGAAATCCGGCTGTCCGCCGGGAATCAGGTTTCCGCCGAGCTGCCCGGACTTTTCGTAAAGCACCGGCTCGTGCCCGCGGATCGCGAGAACCCGCGCGGCTTCACAGCCCGCGACGCCGCCGCCGACAATCAGGATTTTCTTCTTCCGGAGGATTGGCTCGTAGCGGGTGAAACGCTCCCTTGCCGCCTGCGGATTGACCGCGCAGTTTATGAGCGAATACTCTGCAATACGGCCCATGCAGCCCTCGTGGCAGCTGATGCAGGGGCGGATTTCAAGGGTTCTGCCGGAACGGAGCTTGTTCACATAATCCGGGTCCGCAAGGAGCGGCCGCCCGAGGTCGATCACGTCGCAGACGCCGTCTTCGATCGCCGCGAGGGCCATATCCGGATTATCCATTCTTCCCGCACAGAACACAGGAACGTCGACGACTTCCCGGACCATCTTACAGTACTTCCGGTACAGGCCTTTTTCCTGGTACATCGGCGGATGATTCCACCACCAGGCATCATAGGTTCCGACGTCCGTATCGAGCGCGTCGTAGCCGTATTTCGCGAGAAGTTTCGCGGCTTCGAGGCCTTCCTCGATGTCGCGGCCCTTCTCCTCGAATTCTTCTCCCGGAAGCGCGCCGACGCGCCAGTCCTTGACCATCGACTTCAGACTGAAGCGGAGCGTGACAGGGAAGTCTTTTCCGCAGCGGGACTTGATTTCGTCGAGGACTTCTCTCGCGAAACGAAGCCGGTTTTCAAGGGATCCGCCGTATTCGTCCGTGCGGAAGTTGAACATCGAGATCGCGAACTGGTCCATGAGGTATCCTTCGTGAACCGCGTGGATCTGTACGCCGTCAAAACCTGCGCGATATGCATTGTAAGCGCCGTCGCCCATGGACTTCACGATCGCTCGGATCTCGTCCTTTGTAATCTCGCGGCAGGTCTTGTCCAGCCAGCGGTGCGGGATCGGAGAAGGCGCGACCGGCGGAAATTCGCCGAGGTTCGTCGGAATCGTCACGCGTCCGAAGCCTGCGGACATCTGCAGGAAAATTTTCGCGCCGTATGCGTGTACGCGCTCGGTCATTTCCTTTGAAGTGCGCGTGAAATGCACTGAATTATAAGTGGAGACGGGGATGATCGCCTGGTTCTGCGGCTCGACCTGCTGGTCGGAGAATGTGACGCCGGTGATGATGAGCCCCGTGCCGCCCTTCGCGCGTTCCACATAATAGTCGATGCCCCGCTGGTTCCAGCCGCCTTCCGGGTCCGAGAGCCCTAAGGGTCCCATCGGCGCCATCGCAAAGCGGTTTTTCAGGGTGATGCTCCCGACCTGAACGGGAGTAAACAGTTTCTGGTATTTCATACTCTCCTCCTTGGCAAAAGCATTTCAGTCTCTATCCCTATTGTAACGGATAAACCAGGCTCTTGCAAGCTGAAAATTCCCGGAATTCGGCGAAATCACCGGAAGCGGCATAAAGCCGCATTCCGGAATTGCGGCTGCAAATACCCGGCGGAGCTCGTTCGCGTTCCGCCGGGTTTAGGATTAACGGTATAAATTATTATGCCGGGTAGGAATGGAAGGTATAGTACCCGGTTTCAAGCTCGCGGGTCTTCCCGTCCGGAAGAATCAGCGTCGCGGTCATATTGGCGGGTATCTCCACAATGAAACTCAGCTTCCGCTTCGGGTCGAAACGGGAACTGGCCTCCCAGGAACTCACCACACGGCCGTAGGGAGTATGGACGATCGCCGTCGCATAGGTCAGCGTTCCGCCCGGCATCGGACGGATCGTCACATGGTTCTCGCCCGTCACCCGGATCCCTGAGACCGTGTCAAAAAGGAAGGTACAGACCGCACCGGGAGAATAATGGTTCATGCTCTTCGCAAGAGGATGGCCGTTCTGATCATAGCATTCGTACTCCTCCCAGACGGTCGTCGCACCCTTTTCCACCATCGCGAGCCAGCCCGGAGCTACCCTGTTTTCCAGCATCCGGTAAGCGGTGTCGATATAGCCGTGCGCAGCCAAAACCTGAAGCACGAAGGGCGTCGAAAGGAAGCCAGTACCGACCTTGTAGTTCCGGGAAATCGCCATCTCGTTCAGCTTTTCCGAGAAAAGCTTTTCCTCTTCCTCCGTCAGAATTCCAAGAGCCAGCGGACGCACCAGCTCCGCCATCCGCTTCGTTTCCGTCGTCCCGTTTTTGACCCAGTGGAAGTGATAGGCTTTCTTTGCGCCTTCCGCAAAATCCCGGTATCTCTCCGCCGCTTCCTTCTCGCCGACTTCTGCCATCATTTCCGAAAGCAGCTTCATGGAATAGTATGTATACGCGGTTCCAACCTCCTGCTTGGGCATCAGAAGATCCGTAATGCCGTTTCCGGTCACCGAAGGTTCCTGTGACTCCGCTACCAGCCACTCTCCCCAGTGAATGCCGGATTCGAGAACGTACTGATTGAGTTCTGAATCCTCCAGTCTGAAGGCCTGGTAGAGTCCAGAAAGCTGAGCCATCGGCCCCTCTGCGGGAAGCGAAAACATCGACTTGTCAGCGCAGGCTTTGATGCGCTGCTCTGCGAAGTCCCGCATCAGGTCAAGATTTTCCGTGATAAAGGAGGGATCCGACGTCAGCTTCCACAGGGTATAGGGAATGATCACGGCGGCATCCGCCCAGCCGACCGCACCGTTTACCATTGCGCGCTCGGAATCGGAGGGACTGCACCGCGGGTTCACGTCTTCCACGAGACCGTTTTCTCTCTGGCAGTCGCGGACATCCCTGAGCCACTTCCGGTAGAAGGCCTTCGTCGCGCCGAGATAATTTGCCGTCCTGCAGAAAACCTGTGCGTCGCCCGTCCAGCCGCTCTTCTCGCGCTGCGGGCAGTCGGTCGGGATGTCGACGAAATTGCTCTTCATCGACCAGCGGGTGTTCCGGAGGAATTTCACGATCGCTTCATCGGAGCAGTCGAAGTCCCCGGCGTATTCGATATCCGAATACACCGCGACGGCTTCGAACCAGTCCGGATTCACATCCTCCGGACCCGTGACCAGCGCATAGCGGAAGCCCGAATAGAAGAACTCCGGCTGGAACAGATCTCCTCTGCCGGCGCCGATATATACGATCTCCTGCTTTACCGTCTCAACCGCCGGCTGCGACATCGGGAAGCTCAGGGAAGTGTCGGAATATTCCCCGTGATCCAGCGACTCAAACAACCGAAGCCGCATCTCCTGTCCTTCAGGAAGACAGACCCGGAAACGCACATAGCCCGCGAGATTCTGGCCGAAATCAAGGATTTTCGCGCCTGAAGGCGTTATAAGAAGCTTCGGATTGAAGGTTTCGTGTTCGGTGATATAAGCAGCATTCTCCGCGGTCGGGATCCGTGTCTCGGTGGCAAGGACCGCGGCCGGTTCCCGGTAGGGATCCTCTCTTGTAAACCGCTTCGTCAGCGCGTCGTATTCATAGCATTTCCGGGCGTCGTAAATCTCGCCGTCCTTGAGATCTGAAAAACGTATCGGACCGTCGTTCGTCCACAGGAAGCTTCCGTCCGTCGCGATCACGTCCCGGCTGCCGTCTTCGTAGCAAAGCTCCAGCTGCGAAAAGAGCGCTGTCTGCGTCCCGAAAAAATACTCCTGCTGCAGCGCGCCAAGCTTTCCTTTGTACCAGCCGTCGCCGAGCGTGAAAACAAGCTCGTTTTCCTCCCCTTCCTTCACATAGGGCGTAACATCGTACGTCTGGTAATACAGCGTCTTCTCGTACTCGGTAGTTCCCGGCGCGAGCGGCGTCGTAACCTTGATCCGGTTCAGACGCGCATAGTAAACGCCGAGTGCGGTCGCGTACAGACGGGCGTACAGGAGGCCTTTTTTCGCAGTAAAGCATTTCCGGAAATAATCCGCGGGAAGGCGTCCTTTTCGGTCCGTATCCACGCCCGCGATCCACTGCGCCTGCCAGTCGGAAGGCGTAAGAAGCCCCATTTCAAAATGCGCTTCCCTGGACCACTCGGGCAGGTTTTCCCGGTCCTCATCCCAGAGCCCGACGCGCCAGGAAAGGCGTTCGCGGCTTCTGAGCTCCCTGCCCCCATAGACACAGAACATGTGGTTTCCCGGAACCTTTCCGGAATCATATACGACTTCGCCGCTGTCCAAGTTCTTCACAATCAGCTGATAAGCGGTCTGCGTCGTCCCGCCGCAGGCGTTCCAGCTGAAACGGGGTTTTTTCACATCAATCCCGAGCGGCTCCCGAAGGTCCGCGGTGCGCAAGCGTATCGCCTTCATAAGCGCCTCCTTTTCACCTTTTCTTACTGGGTATATATTAAAATGCGGCCCCCATGAACGCAAGCCGCAATTTAGAGAAATCTTTCACTTTTTCGTCCCACTTCAGGTTCATGCTCCAGATTATAATCGCCGGATACGAACAGGAGCGTGGAAAAACCATAAGTATCGCCTTTAAGAAGCACGCGCGCGCCGCATACCGCATGGCTTACAAGGAGGAAGCATATAGACACACGCCGAAGCCCAGTCCAATATCCTTATCCCAGCGCTACATCCATCGCCATCATCAGGCTGAAGCCGACAGCGAAAAACACAACGCCGATATTGGAATGCTCCCCGGCGGACATTTCCGGGATCAGCTCCTCCACAACCACATACAGCATGGCGCCGGCCGCAAAGGATAAAAGATAGGGCATGGCAGGAACAACCAGGCTGGCGATCAGCACAGTCAGTCCGCCGAACACCGGCTCCACCGCACCAGACAGGACGCCCAGC
>CACYBV010000242.1 GCA_902772745.1 uncultured Eubacteriales bacterium | reverse complement strand
GAACTCTGTCCCATTTTCGATCGCCGAAATGTAACCGCGGAACCAGTCCTCGTCGCTTCTTTCGACTTCCGGAAGCGGTTCTTCGTACAGGAGTCCCGGTTCAGGCGGGCCGAAGGAACGGGTTGGGCCGGCGGAGGTCATCGTGATCTTTCCGGGCACATTCTCGAGAAGGTGCTTCGTACGGACAATCTTCTTTGTCTCCAGCATTCCGTTCACGAAATCCACGTCAAAAATAGCAGTACCTTTGTCACCAAGAACAAGCCAGCTGCGCTTCGGTGTCAGGAAATAAGTTCCAAGCTCGATTTCCGCAGTCAGGCCGCTTTCAAAGCGGAACACAAGGAGGAAGTAGTCGTCGACGTTCTTATTGATGACTTTCTTGATGTCCGCATAAACGCTTGTCACTTTTTCCGGAACCATGTCCAGAATCTGGTCAATGAGGTGGATACCCCAGTCGTAGAGCATTCCGCCGCCCATTTCCGGATAAATGTGCCAGTCGTGCATGTTGCCGTTGACGCCGTACATCATTGAGCGGATGAGATAGGTTTTTCCCACAAGTCCGTCGCGGAACACCTTCTTCATCGGAACGTAATCGTGGTCGTGTCTCCGCTGCTGGTGCACGGTAAAACGGACGCCGTTCTCTTTGGCCGCAGCAACCATCTCATCATAATCCTTGACCGATAAAGCCGCCGGTTTTTCACAGATAATGTTCTTTCCGGCTTTCGCAGCCTTGATCGCAGCTTCCTTATGCAGGGGGTTCGGGATGACGATCAGTACCGTATTTACCGCGGGATCACTGATCAGATCGTCCATATCCGTGTACTTTGCAATACCTTCCGGCGCATCGTCCATCTGCGAAGGAACGATGTCGCAGATCGCCGCTACCGTGATTTCCGGAATCCGGCGGAGAAGATTCATATGTTCGTGCCCCATGAAGCCGTAGCCCAGGATGCCGAGTCTGATATCTGCCATAAAAGCCTCCCTGAAAAGATATGTCTTTCTGTTAGCAACTATATCACAGCTTTCGGCAAAAATCCCCCAAAGAATCTGATAGGAATTTCAGATTGTGAAACTGAGGAATTTTTACCTGCCGAAGTACGCCCCTTTACTCGCGGTAATCCGGCGCGTAGCTGAAATACGGTGCCAGCAGTTCTCCCATATCGTCCTTGTGCGCTGCAATATTCTTCTGCACGATCTCCATCATGTCATGCAGCTCATAGTGATGTTCGTAAAGTCCCCTAAGCGTATTTCTTGCGCGAAGCTTCTGCTTTTCCGGGAAGCGGACGCTGATCTGCCCGTTCTCCACTGAAAGCTCCCCGCAGATACCGCATAAGGGACATTCGACTTCGGTGCCGTTTCCTGTGGGTGAGAGGAGTTTATTATGGCAGACAGGGCAGATGCCCGGCTCGCCGTACCAGGTCACATCGCTGTATTCCTTCCCGATCGATTCCGCAAGATGCTTCCCAAGTCCCGCAATGTTCTCCATAAAGGCCGGGTCGAAGACCGGGCTTGTACGCCGCCCCATATCGTAGGCGTTGATCTGGCCAACCGTTTTCATTACGGTCGACATGCCGAACATGTACATATTCGGAAGTCCCATCGAAGTCCAGTTTTCGGTCTTCGCGCCGCCGACGGAAATAAAAGCGACGTAATGCTTCCGGAACAGCCGCTCATCGAGAAGCTCTTTTCCTTCCGAAATCCGCTTTTCCTGTTCCACCGTCGCAGAGGCGAGGTCGTGCGCCGCGCCGAAGCGCCCGAAGAAATTCACGAGCTGCCCCGTAGGCGCGATCGAATACACCGGCACTGCAAGGATGATGCCGTCCGCGTCCAGCACTTCCTTCTCAAGCGCAAGGTAGTCGTCCTTCAGCACGCAGCGGATCTGGCCGCCCCGGTCACGGCTCGCCGAGCAGGCGCCGCAGCCCCGGCAGTGACTGATTTCCATATTCATCGTGTTGACAAATTTGACGTCCGCGCCGGCTTTTTCCGCCGCCATAAGCGCCTGTTTCGCGATAATATCACAATTATGGTTTTTTCTCCCCATGGAGATCGCAAGTACCTTCATCTGTTTCCTTTCTTCGGCGGGATCTGTTTTACCGGATTACCGGGCTGCAAAAGGGGAACTGCCGTTTTCAAGGTCAGTTCCCCCGCTTTTTCATTACTCCCCTTTACGCGCAGCGCGGATTGCAGACATAATAATGTTGCCCTTGAGTTCCGAAACGGGAGCCGAACGGGAGCAGTCGCAGATAATCTTCCTGAAGCCCTGAAGAAGCGGTCCGTAAGCATCTGCATGCCCCAGAATCTGGATAAGCTTGACACCGGCATTTCCGACATTCAGATCCGGCCAGATCAGGATGTTTGCCCTACCGGCGACTGCGCTCTCACGCTTCACTTTTTTTGCCGCTACTGCCGGAACAATCGCTGCGTCGAGCTGGAATTCGCCGTCGAGTGCGAGGTCCGGGCGCTTTTCCTGCGCAATCCGGACAGCAGCGCTGACCTTGTCGATCAGAGGTCCCTGGCCGGAGCCGAGCGTCGAATAGCTGATGAATGCACATCGGGGTTCCCAGTCGAGAAGCTCTTTCACGGTTTCACAGGCGCTGATCGCAATGTCCGCAAGCTGTTCTTCCGTCGGATTTGCGCATACTGCCGAATCGCCGACTGCGAGAAGTTCGCCTTCGGAGCCCGCAAATCCCGGGATTTCGCAGAGACCGATCGAAGAGACTGTGGAAATTCCTTCCTTGAGACCAATGATCATCTGCCCGGCAAGAAGCACGTCCTCCGTCGTGTAATTGATGCCCGCAAAGGTAACGTCCGCTTCTCCCGCGGCCTGCATGACCATCGCAAAATACAGCGGATCGGCCATCCTTCTTCTGAGCGCCTTTTCTTTGAGGCGGGTATCCGGAAGCGCCGTGTATTTCGCGATAATATCCGCAATCAGGCTTTCATCCTGAAGATCCGCATAGCCGAATTTCTCCGGGTCGAGACCGCGTTCGGAGGCAAGCGCACGCAGTTTTTCGGAATCGCCCACGAGGACTGCGAAAATCGCGCCTTCCTCAGCGCATTCGTACGCAGCCTGCATCATCTTTTCATTTTCGCCCTCGGGGAAAGCCACCCGCATCGGGTGCTCTTTCGCTTTAAGGCTCAGCTTCTCCAGAATACTCATTACAGTTCCTCTTCCACTTTGTCAACAAGATCGCCAATCGTCTCGCAGGCAGCTGCATCCTGCAGCTGAATCATGACGTCGAGCTCGTTCTCAATCTCAGATACAAGACCGACCATCAGGACGGAAGCGCCGCCGAGGTCGTCAGCGAAGGTCGTGTCAAGCGAGAGTTCCGAAACGTCCTTCTTGTAGAGCTGGGAAATCATTTCAAAAATCTGGGATTCAAGTTCTTTACGGTCCATGGTTTTTCTCCTTTTGCAAAATATTTTTTTCTTTCTGTCATCCTGTGCAGAGGCCGAAGGCCTGAGCCGAAGGATTTCATGTTTCTGTCGATACTCTGACGGGATTATTCATCTGCACTTCGCTCCGCCAGGAATGACTGCTTTTATTCTGTGAGCTCTGCCCGGAACGGCGGATTATTTCAGGTATTTTTCATCGAGGTCGAATACAACGGTCTTATAGCCGTCACGCTGGAAAATCGCCGCATGAACATCGAGAGGAAGCTTGTCAAGAAGGTCTTTTCTTGTCTTCTTCGTGATGCCGCGGACGACCGCGTTCAGGCGGCTGCCTTCCTCAAGCTCGATCTCGCCATAGGCGAATTTGCCGAGCGCCTTGTATTCGGGCTTGTTTGAAAGCGGTGCGGGCATGACGATCGAATGCATCTTCGCTTTGCCGCTGATCTCAACCCATTCGGTCTCAAGAGAGCCGCAGCTGTTGCAGGCGTAAACCGGCGGGAATTCGACGGCGCCGCACTTCGGGCACTTCCGGCCCATGATTTTGCCTTCTTCGAGGTAATCATAGAAGCCCTGGACAACCTTCGTAAGTTTTACAACGGATTCCTTCTTTTCCGCCGGAACGGTTTCCATGTTGTCAAGCGTCCGGATAATATAGGTACAGATGTTCTGCGCGCCGCCGTAGCCTCTGAGCATCGCGGTCCTGGGGAGCTTCTTCACCTGATGATCACCGCATTCGCCGCGCATCTGCTTCACACACTCGTAAAGGTCCGCAAGGCCCGATGCCGCGTGCGCATGTCCGAAGGAAGTCCTTCCGCCGTTCGTATTGATCGGCTTGTCGCCGTCGTAAGCGGTGCGTCCTTCGCAGATGTATTTCCAGCCTTCGCCGTAGGGAAGGTATCCGGCGATCTCGGCGGAAACAAGGTGCGAGGTGATGATAAAGTCGTTCGCGTAGAAGATGTCAATCTCATCGGGCTTCACACCGGTCAGTTCGTAAACCTGGCGGACCGCTTCCTGGGTCGCCGTGACTTCGAAATGCGGGGTCGTGGCTTCGCAGGCCGCGCAGCCGGAGCCGAGAACTTCAATCGCCGGATGAGACTTGTTGCCCATATACTTGTCAACCATATCGGTCGCGCATACAATAACCGCCGCCGCACCGTCGCACTTCAGTTCAATGCCGCTCATCCGGAGGAAGTCGCCGTTCTTCGGATTGTAAGGGGAACGCATATAGTCCATGACATCGTCGTAACCGGCTTCTTTGGCAAGCTCTTCGTAAGTCCGGCGCTCAATCGCGAGTTCGTTCATGGAAGAATTCTTGCGGTTGTTCAGGCTCATATGGATCAGGGTGTCGTCCATCTCCTGGTCCGTCAGGCCGCGGGTTCTCTTGTACCACTCTGCCGCGTCGTCATAGATCAGTTCCTGTCCGGCCATCAGGGACCGGGTGTAATTCCTGTCATACAGCCAGGAAGTTGTCTGCAGGAATTTCTCCATGGTCATTTTTTCACGCTTGTAAGGATGATTCGGTACCGCAACGCTGTCGCCGAATTCGATGCAGGCGGAAAGAACGCAGTTGTATTTGCCGGACGCGACCGCGTTCACGGCCTGCTCGACTGCATAATAACCTGTACAGCAAGCTTCTGAATGATGGATGGAAGCCTTGCCTTTCATGCCGAACCAGTTCGCAACCTGTACGTTCGGTGTGAGGTAGTTGGAGCCGTTTAAGGGGGAAGCGCAGCCATGGAAATAGAAATCAATGTCCTGCGGGTTCACGCCGGCATCTTCCATCGCCTTAAGAGAAGCATAGCCGAACAGCTCGCCCTCGGTGAGGCCGTTCGTCTCTTCTTTGTCTACAGTGTACATAAAAGGTGTGCAGCCGACGCCGATGATGGACACGCTGCGGGCATACGGGTTCACTTTGGTCTTGTTCATGTTCCCTCCTCAGGACTGGGGCGCAGAAACGCTCCGGTTTTTTCTGAATTCATCTTAGCATGAGAACTGTAAATTTACACGCGCAGGTATGAAAAGAAATTTCAGGATATGAAATAATGAAGTCCGGACGGTACGGGAGGCAGGGAATCCCATACCTGCGGAACCATATCTGCAGCGCTTTTTTTACGAAGATATTGGGGATCAGTCTTTGATGAGATGCCTTGCGCAGTTTTATCTGACCTTATAAATTTATATCATTCTGGCTATTTACATAATGCCACACATCCGGTATAGTATGGCTCAGTCTTTCATGTACCTTACAATCAAGACATATAATTTTACAGCAGAAAAGGAGCAAGACATGAATAAGAAGACCTTACAGATCCTGATCGGCGCGGTTATATTTGTTCTCGGACTTGTGTCCGTGATACTGACAAGAAAAGCTGCCGTCGCAGAGGGAGCAGCCCTGGAAAAGCAGATATTATTTGCAGCAAGCCTGATCGGCATGCTGTCCGGCGCAGTGATTCTCGCCGCCGCCTTTGCAAAGCCCCTGCGGTCTCCGAATGTAATTGTGCTGACGATGGCCGCGATCATGGCGGCGCTCTGCTTTGTCGCCTTCACCTTTTTCAGAATTGATATCTACCTCCCCGGCTCTGTCGAGAAAACCGCTTTCCACCTCGGAAACACCTTCGTCGTACTCGCAGCACTCCTCCTTGGAGGAATCTGGGGCGGACTCGCCGGAGCGGTCGGGCTGACGATCGCAGACTTTCTGAGCGGTTATGCCCTCTATGCGCCGACGACCTTCCTCCTGAAACTCTGCATCGGCCTGATCACCGGGCTGGTCGCCCACCGGCTGCTTAAGATTGAAAAAGAAACCGACAAAGGAAAAATCGTCTGGAAAACGGCGGTTTCCGCTTCCTCGGGCATGCTTTTCAACGTTGTCGGCGATCCGCTTGTCGGATATCTGTACAAGCGTTATGTTTTCGGTCTGCCGGCGGATCTAGCGTCGGCTCTCGCCAAAATCAGTACGCTCACGACAGGAATCAACGCGGTCGTCGCCGTCATCGGTGCTTCTGTCATTTATATCGCTCTGCGCCCGGCCGTTCGAAAACTGATGAAATAAGTTTATGGAGAAACAGGGAGATGGTCCGGCTCATACAGGCCGGGCCGTCTCCCTGTTTCTCCATTCAGATTCCCAGCAGGATCACGAGGTATGTCCCCGCTGCAATAAAAGGGCCAAAACTCATCTCGGCTTTCTTCTCCTGTTTTTTTCGAAGTTTCAGGATTATTCCGAAAACCGCTGCT
>CACYBV010000241.1 GCA_902772745.1 uncultured Eubacteriales bacterium | reverse complement strand
TCGGCTTCATAGATGCCTTTATCGAGGTAGTATTCGCGGTAATCATGAAGTGCCCGGTCGAAGTTTTCTCCCGTGATCCCGAAGTATTTTTCAAAGGAAACCCGGAGCGGCGGACCGATGAAGGGATAGAGCGCTTCCCGCTCCGGCGGCTCGATGCCCTGTTTCCTGAGGGCATATTTGACGCCTTCCGTGATCCCGATCCCGGGATCGGTAATGGTTCCGTCAAGGTCAAACAGAATCGTATTGTACATAAAATTCCCTTCCCTGTGTCATATCGGGCGACCGGAAGAAGCCGGGAACATCCCGTTCGTGTACCGGTACCCGTACGGGATATCTTACGTTTCGTGCTGCGGCCGCCGGCTGAAATGACACAATACGGTTACGCGGTCAGAACCTTTATGAGGTCCGTCATCAGCCGGTCACGGTTGATGCTGTACACATAATGCATGGTTTTCCCGATCGGTGAGCTTTCATAATGAAAGCTGTAATCCGGAAGGACTGACGGAAGAATCATTTCACGCATATAACGCTCATCATCGTTCAACAGATACGCTACAGCCGTTACATCCCAGATCACGCGTGTCCAGGGCGTTCCCGAAGCGTACGCGTCGGCTTCCCCGATTACGTTTCGTGCGAGATAGTCCGCGAGCGGATTTTTCCCGAGGAGCCAGTACTCAAGCTCTGGCTTTGAGATCCGGAATTCACTGACGACGCCCTGACACGGAAGCTGCACAAAATCCGCGTTCCGGATCACGACCCGTGCGGCCGCGATGTCCTGGAACATGTTGAATTCTCTTGTGTCCGGCATCTGGCGCGCATGTCCGCCGAGCCAGACGACGCGGATACGTTCTGAGATTTTTGGGTTCAGCAGGATCGCGGAAGCGACGTTTGTGATCGCGCCGATTGCGACGACCGTGAGCGGATTTTCCGGACTGTAGTCCATCGCGCGCGACGCAAGATCCTTCGCAGCGTCGGATTCGACCGGTGTTTCTTCATCCGGAAGGTAGCAATCCGAGCCGCGGAACACAAAAGGCGCCATATCTTCACGATGAAGAAGCGGCAGAAGCTTCAGGATTTCCTGATAGCTTTTTTCCATGCCGTCCGCAGGGCCGTTGGATTTCGGGTTGTGAAAAGGCGCGGCGTAGAGCGCTTTTGTGTTCAGGCGGTCCGAAGACTTCAGGAGGAGCGAGATCGCGAACTGGTCGTCGATTTCATTGTAGGCGTCGGTGTCGAGAACGACGTCGATGGGGTTTGTTCTGTAATCAGCCATGCCCGGGGGTCCTTTCTGTGATCAAAACGGATGATGTCTGAAAATACGGTGTTCTGTCCGGCTTTTTAAGGGCCGACGAACAATTACAAGATACCAAAAAACATCCCGGAAGTCAATGTTCAGAAGAATTCCTGTTGACAATTCTGCCTTTGGGGTTAAGATGGAGTTATACCGCAGAAGCATCCCCGGAGGATGCGGATCCCAAGGAGGCCCGGCTGACCGATGAAAGTCTCGGAACTGAAATATTCAGTATCAAATAATTACCTGATCCAAGGCGATCGGGGGCTGCTTCTTTTTGACACCGGCTGGGCGGGGACGCTCCCCGGGTTCTTTCAGGCGATCGGAACGTACGGCATATCGGTTCGGGATATCAATTATATCCTGATCTCGCACTTCCACCCGGATCACTGCGGGATTGCGCAGGAAATCGCGGATCTCGGGCCGCAGATTGCGGTCATGGATGTCCAGAGGAACTTTATTCACGCATCGGACAGAGTGTTTGAAAAAGAGCCAAAGCTTCATTTCAAAGCAATCGAGGAAGAAAAGGCTCGGATGATTCCGCTTTCGGAAAGCAGAAGTTTTCTGCAGGAGCTGGGCATACAGGGCGAGATTCTTCACACGCCCGGACACAGCGACGACAGCATCTCGCTCTTTCTGGATTCCGGGGAGCTTTTCGTCGGAGATCTGAATCCTTTGTATGAAATGGCGCTTCATCAGGGGACGGAGATCGGAAAAAGCTGGGAGAAGCTGCTCCTTCTCCGGCCGAGAACGATTTACTACGGGCATGCAAAAACAGCGGTACTGGATCAGGAAAAGGACACGCATGAAGAAACGCCCTCCGGGCCGGGACCGGAGGCGCCGCCCTGTGGGCATGATGCGCGAAAAAGAAGTTCCGACCGGTATCTTCTCGTTTCGAAAATCATGAAGTACAGCGACCGGCATATGGATGCCCGGAAGATTCAGAAAAAAACCGGCGCCGACCCGCAGTTCATCGAGGATGTCCTGCGGATGTACCTGACCCACCGGGATGTCGGGGTACAGGGGATTCTGGACCGGATCGAGATAAAAAACCGATAATCCGATCTCCAAAATCCCTGTGCAAATCCCATTGGGATCCCTGTGAATGCTGCTTCCGCTCTTGCAAAAGAGCGGGATTTCCTTTATACTTGGTATTGATCCCCGGCGCCTTTTCGCCGTCTGGATACAGGCTGTCCCCCAAACCAGGGCGGAGGCCGGAAAGGAGAATCTTGAAAAACAGAAAAATATGGACATTCT
>CACYBV010000240.1 GCA_902772745.1 uncultured Eubacteriales bacterium | reverse complement strand
TCTTCCTGCGACCCGGAGCTTCTCCGCTGCGCGCGCCTCTATCCGCATAAGATCCGGGGAGAAGGACATTTTATCGCGCTTCTTCAGAAAGGCGATGACAGCGCGTCAGAAAGCCAAGGGGACAAGGCACTTCTGGAATACGGGAAATCCGCGAAAATGCCGAAACTGTCGCCGGAAACGGAGCGCTTTCTCGACACGCTTTCCATGCCTGTTCCAAGGGAGCGGCTTTCAAGCCGCGGCGGGCGCCTGTATCTTGCCCCGGAATGCGAAATTCCGACCCTTACGGGGCTCAGGGTGCTGCGGTCGGGACTGCTTCTAGGCGAAGAGAAAAAAGACCGTTTTGAGCCTTCCCAGGCCCTTTCCATGGCGCTTCGGAAGGAGGAGTATGAAAACCGGATTGAGCTTGCGCTTTCCGATGAGCGGGTGATCCGGTATCTGAAAGGGGAGACGCTCGATCTTTCGGGCCTGCGGCATGAAAAAAGCGGAAGGGCGCTGGTTCTGTGCGGCGGTTTTCCGCTCGGCTTCGGGAAGATCGCCGGGGACTCCCTGAAAAACGGATATCTGCCGGGCTGGAGATATCAGTAACAGGACAGAAAGCATCTGAAAATGCTGTCAGCCGTCCGGCAGCGGGAATACTATTTTCATGATTCCTCTCAATTGACATACAGCCGGATTTGGGCTATAATAAATTAGTTAAGTATTCGGGAAAGGCTGATTTCTTTCCCTGCATTCCGTTTGATATTTGAGGTGACTTATGCAGAAAAAAGGTCTTCTCATCGTGATTTCCGGTTTTTCCGGTGTCGGAAAGGGAACCATTGTCAGAGAACTATTAAGCCGCTATCCGGAGAACTTCGCGCTCAGCATTTCCGCGACATCGAGACCGATGCGGGAAGGCGAAGAGGAGGGAAGGGAATACTTCTTCGTAAACCGGGAGAAATTCGAACGGATGATCTCGGAAGACAGGCTCCTCGAGCATGCTGTCTACAACGGAAATTACTACGGAACGCCGAAGGATTATGTACTGCAAGAAGTCAATGCGGGCCGGAACGTGATCCTTGAGATCGAGGTTCAGGGAGGCCTGCAGATCCGTGACAAATTCCCGGATTCCCTGCTTCTCTACGTGGTTCCGCCGAGCGCGAAGGAATTGTACGCCCGTCTTGTCGGCCGCGGTACGGAGTCGGTTTCGGAGATCTTAAGGCGCATGCGCCGGGCCGTTGACGAAGCGGATTTTGTTCCGCGCTACGATGCCATGACCGTGAACGACGATCTTGAAACCTGTGTGCGGGAAGTATACGAGCTGATCCGGAAAAAACAGGAGGAGGCCGCTTTCCGCGACGAACTGCTGTCCCGCCTGAAAGAGGAACTTCTGATTATAACAAAGGAGGACGATAATCAATGATTCATCCGTCTTATAAAGAAATGATCGAAAAAATCAACGATACCGCCGGGAACGGCGACATGACGATTACGAACCGCTATTCGCTGGTTCTGGCTACGGCAAAGCGCGCGCGCCAGATCAATGCGGGCTCCGAGCCGCTTGTCGATTCGCAGGCCAAGGAGAAGAACCTTTCGGTTGCGGTCGAGGAATTCTACGCCGGACTCGTACACGTGCTTGACGAGGATGCTGTGGATGCGGCTGCCGAAGAATATGACGAGTATTACGACGGCGAAGAATATTCGGAGGATACCGATTATCCGGACGAAGTTCCCGGTGCGCCGCAGGAAGAAGAAATCCCCGAAGGCGGAGAACCGGAAGCAGAATGAACGAAACCATATTCTTTCTTTCCCTCGGCTGCGACAAGAACCTATCGGATTCGGAGCACATGCTCGGGATCCTCAGGGATCTCGGATACGGCTTTACGGATGAAGAATCGGAAGCGGACATCGCAGTCGTCAACACCTGCTGCTTTATCGGAGACGCAAAAGAGGAGAGCATCTCGGAAATCCTGCGTCTTTCCGAGTATAAGAAATCCGGGAAACTCCGGGTGCTTCTCGCTGCGGGATGCCTTTCGGAACGCTACGCTTCGGAACTTTTAAAAGAGCTTCCCGAAGTGGACGGCGCACTCGGCATTTCCTCCTGGGACCGGATCGGAGAGGCTGTCGCGGAAGCGCTCAGGGGCGGGAAACCGCAGCTGTACGAGGACAAATCCCGCCTCCCGAAAAGCGGAAAACGGATTCTTACAACCGGCGGACATTATGCTTACCTCAAGATCGCCGAGGGCTGCAGCAAGTTCTGCAGTTACTGCGTGATCCCCTATGTGCGCGGACCGTACCGATCCGTTCCGATCGGGGAGCTTCTTACGGAAGCGAAAACGCTTGCGGAATCGGGCGTGAAGGAACTGATTCTCGTGGCGCAGGAAACGACGCTGTACGGAACGGATCTTTACGGGAAGAAATCTCTTCCGGAGCTCCTTCGGAAGCTTTCCGGGATCGAAGGCATCGAATGGATCCGCCTCCTGTACTGCTATCCGGAGGAAGTCGACGAAGAGCTTCTCACTGCGATGAAGGAACTCCCGAAGGTGCTGCATTACCTGGACATTCCGGTTCAGCACTGTTCGGACCGGATTCTCCACCGCATGAACCGGCGGACGACAAAAGCGGAATTTCTCGAAAGGATCCGGCTGATGCGGGAAATCCTTCCGGACATCACGCTTCGGACGACGCTGATTACCGGCTTCCCGGGGGAAAAGGATGCGGATTTCAGGGAATGCTGCGAATTCATCCGCGAAGTGCGTTTCCAGAGACTCGGCGTTTTCTGCTATTCGAAGGAAGAAAATACACCGGCCGCGAAAATGCCGGACCAGGTCCGGAAATCGATGAAGGAAAGCCGCCGGGACCGGCTGATGCAGATCCAACAGGAAATTGCCTTTTCCGAAGCCGAGGCGATGATCGGGAAGACGCTTCCCGTCATGGTCGAGGGAAGACTTCAGGATGAACGCACGGTCTACGCGGGGCGGAGCCCGATGGACGCTCCGGATGTGGACGGCCTTGTGTTTTTTGAATCGGAATACGATCTTCTCACGGGGACGATTGTTTCGGTTAATATCACCGCTTCAAGCGGCTATGATCTGATAGGAGAACTGGCTGAATGAACCTGCCTAACCGGCTGACGATTCTGCGCGTCTGCCTGATACCTGTATTTATCGTATTTCTGATGCTTGATGAAACGCTTTCCTGGGCGCGCTACGCCGCGGTCGGCGTATTTGCCGCAGCCTGCATCACGGACTTCTTTGACGGGAGGATCGCGAGAAAATACAATATGGTCACGAATTTCGGCAAATTCATGGACCCGCTTGCGGACAAGCTTCTCGTCTGCTCGGCCCTGATCTGCCTCGTGTATTACCAGCGCATTTACCTCTGGGTCGTGATCGTGATTGTGGCGCGGGAGTTTATCATCAGCGGCTTCCGGCTTGTCGCCGCCCAGCAGGGGCTCGTGCTTGCCGCAAGCAAGATGGCCAAAGTCAAAACCGCCGTACAGATGATCATGATCATCGTACTGGTCCTGAATATTGATCTTGCGTTCTTCAGGATATTCGAACAGGTGCTGATTTTCGCTTCGCTGGCACTGACAATTGTTTCTCTTCTGGAGTACCTGATCAAAAACCGCTCCGTGATGAAGGGCGAGATGTGATGATTTGGAGGTTTTCATGGCGGATATCCATGAAATAATACGGAATATCAGGGGAAAGACCGCACTTTCTGAAAACCTTTCCGCCTATCCTGCGGCGGTGAAAAAGGATGCGGCACGCCTTTCCTATGCGGATCTCTCGCTGCATGCTGCGGCGCTGTACGAAGACGAACTGAAAGATGCGGAAACTTCGGAAGGCCTGTCGGAAATCCGGACCGCCCTGTCTTCATACACTGAGGGATCCCTGAGCCTTGCGGAGTGTGTTTCGCTTCGGAAAAAGAACGCCGAAAGGATGCAGGCAATATCCTGTGCGATTGACGCTTACACGCTTGCGGAATACCTGATGAACCGGGTCGAACACCGTTTCTTAGGGGAGCGGGAACTCCCCGGGGATTATTCGGATCTTACGTTTACCGCAGAGATCATGGCTTATTTTTCGCAGAAAAAGGATGAAGCCCGCGGCATTGCGGTCTCGGAAATCCTCCAGGAACTGCCGGTCCGGATGACGAAGGAACGCTTCCTTGAAATCCTGATCCAGCGGCTCGGAATCTACCGCGCATCCGACACGGAAGCTTTTGAGGGAATCCTTCTGCAGCTTCGTGCCGCTGCGGCGGTCGGGGAGCAGGACCTCCAGTATGAACCTGCGTCGAGGCTTTCTGAAATCCTCGGGATCTTCCGGGAAAAGAATCCCCGGGACATTACGGAGGAAGAGTTTTACTCGGCCCGCGAAAGGCTGACAGAGATCAGTGTCCGTCTGAACCGCGATTCGGAACGCGCCACGATCCGGGCTTATGTACTGAACAATCTCGAAACCCTGCTCCTTTCCGGATCCGTCCCGTCCGACAATCCGGAATATGAGAGCGCGGGAAAGATTCTCGAAAATACGGTTCTTCTTCTCCGGAAGTTTCCTGAGCAGGACAGCTGTCTCCTTTCGGATACGATGGCGCTCTGCAGCAATCTTGAGGGACATCTGGAGGATGCGCTTGAACAGTATACGGAGAGCATTACCTTTGCGGAGGATCTTTCGAATCGCCTTTCCGGGGAAATTGAAGAAAGAGGCCTTACGCAGGACTACAGCGACCTTCTCATGATCCGGGATCTGCGTTCTGAGAGCACCTATCCCGAGGAACGAGCGGAACGGAAAGAACCCGCGCCGCTTAGCGACGATCTTTTCGACAGAAAGGTCCGGGAACTTCTTTCGGCGCTTTCAGAGGTCTTCGGAAACAGCAGAAGGAACTATGTACGGGCCGTGATGGGCCGGATCCTCTCGGTGCTTCCGCCTGTATTCAAAAGCGCTGAGGAGCTTGAAAATTATATTTACGCCGCGCTCTCTTCCTGCAGAAATACAGAAGAAAAGCTCGGCTGCATTGAACTTTGCAGGAAACTGATGGAGCAGTAAATGAAGTACTGGCGCCGCATGTGGATTTCGCCTTCCCTGGAAGCCGGTAAGGTGAGGCTTTTTCGAAAGTTTAAATCGGGCAGACCGGACAGGTCTGTCTGGCTTATTGCGCTTTCGGAAAGCTCCGGACACCTTCTGGATATCATTCCCGGAAAGGCGCTTCGTCAGAAATACTTCAGAAAATCCGCGCAGACGGTTATCGGCGCGGCCGGGACAAAGGAGGAAGCGGAAGAACTCTCCGCAAGCATCCTCTACAGCAGCTATATGCTGAGCGGCGGTTTTTCGAGAGAATCCATCCTGTCGCTTGCGGATCCGGGATCCGCGAAAAAGTAAGGGGTATCCTATGGCGGTATTTCTTACGATTCTGAAAATTGCCGGTTTTGTCCTCCTCGGGATCATTGCGCTGGTTCTTGCAATTGTGCTTCTTATCGTGACACTTGTGTTTACGGTGCCCGTGAAGTATGAAGGACATCTCGGAATCCCTGAAAAGGAAGACGGGAAGACGGAATTTCACTTCCTTCTGACCTGGCTTATGAAAGCCGTGAAGGCGCAGCTTGCGACGACGGAAGAGGGCCTTGGAACCAGGGTCTGGCTGTTCGGGAAAGAACTGATCCTCGGCGGCGGGATGACAATTGATGACGTTCTTGATTTTCTGTTCCCGCCGGTTGACGATGAAACCATTGCGAAGGAAAACGGTGAAGATCTCCGGAATTCCAGGGAATTCCGCGCGGATTTTGACCGGGCCGTCGCGGATGAAGCCGATTTCATCGAGGAGGAGCAGCACGGGGAGGATATTGTCACGAAAATTGCGGATTTCTTCCTGGAAAAAACCTCGGGACTCCGCGAAAAGATCCGGAAACTGAAGAAACAGAAACGTTTTCTTGCCCGTGAACGTGTGAAAAGCGCGCTGAAAAAGATTCTGAATCTTGTTGTGGATATTGTCAAGGTGGTTTTTCCGAAAAAACTTCTCGGATACCTGCATATCGGCTTTGACAGCCCCGCAGACACCGGCAATTTCCTTGCGGCCGCGTCCGCAGCACTTCCGCTGACACAGGATCATCTCGAGATCGAGCCGGACTTTTCCGGGAAGGCACTTTCGGGGACGCTGGACTTTTCGACCAGCATCCGCGTCGGCGGACTGGTGGTCAGGGTTGTCCGCTTCATCTTCAATAAAGACGTGCGATACTTCATGCGCAGATTCAGGAAATACCTGTAACCGCCCGGTGCTTCAAAGCGGCTGGCGCCGTACAATGAGGCGGGCTTCATGAAATATGAAATACCTGCAGATACCGGAGACGCAGTGCGTTTTCGGGCAGGGATGCAGCATACTATATAACAGGAGGTTTTCCATGTCAGAAAATCAGTTTACCGATTCGGTTCAGGCGCTTCTTAAGGGGCTGGACGGCTTTATTTCCGAACGCACCGTCGTCGGAAATCCGATTACGGTCGGGAATACCGTGATCCTTCCTTTGATGGATGTGCAGATCGGCGTC
>CACYBV010000239.1 GCA_902772745.1 uncultured Eubacteriales bacterium | reverse complement strand
TGATGAGAATTATGCCGAAATCCGGCAGGTGCTGGACAGGCCGCTGTCCGTACAGAGCGCCGCCGGAAGGATGAACTGGTCGGAAGATGAACTGGTCAGTTTTGTGGCGGTCGCCGGCAAGGCGATGAAAAACGGAGACCGGCTCTTTGATGCCAGATATCATACTTTCCTGAAAGCGACTGACAGTGTTTACGTGACGCTGAAGCCGAACAAAAAACTGTTTCTGACAAGAAAACAGTTTCACAGCGAACCGGACGGCGAAAAATTCTGTGTTTTCGAAATCGCCACTTGTTCCGTTTGCCACGCAATGTACATCATCGGCAGAAAAGACGACAACGAGTGCCTGATGCAAACATCCGCGCAGAGCGAAAGCGGCCCCCGGGAAGCTTATCTGATACGCGGCAGCGTCTCTGACAGCGACGAAGACCATTCGCTTGAGGACGAGAACCTGAAGACGGAGCTGTATGAGCTCTGCGCGAAATGCGACAATATCCATCGCCCCGGTAAAACCGGCTGCGGCCACCCCGCGGAATACATGACCAGGGTTGTCAAAGTCTGGACGTCGGAAGAAGACGGCACGCTGACCAAATGTCCTGCTTGTGAAAATGTCAGCCCATTCGGTATTCTCCGGATGTTCTTTACAGGCCAGGAGGCTGTTACCAGCGTATTAGGCACTGCTTTGTTTGAGGAACTGCCTTCCTATAAAGTCACTGTCCGGCATGAAAAACACAGTGACGAAGGCTTTGGTTTTGACGACGAAACAACTGTGGAAGAAAGAACGCCGGAAGCAAAACAGTTTATCGCTTTCTCAGATAACAGGCAGGCAGCGGCCTTCTACGCGAGCTATCTGGACCAGTCCTACCGGAACATCCTGTACAAGCGCATGATCGTTGAACAGATGAATGCCCTTCCGGCAGACCGGAGAAGCGAGACCGTACCGAACTTCGTGCAAAACCTGGCGGGACTGTTTGAAAAGCATCATCTGCTGGATTTGACTGTCACCCAGAGCGAAAAGGAAGCCTGGAAGGCTGTACTCCAGGAAATGGTGGATAACAACAGCGGGACGAGCCTGCTCAGAACGGGTCTCGCCGCGTTCAGCGTGCCCCTGAATTCTGTCAGCGGGCATAAGCGTTTCCAGCTAAGCCAGGAGGACGTCATGAACCTGATTAACGTTCTCATGCTCGGTATGATGTCTGACGCGGCTGTCGCCTACGACTGCATTATGAACAAAGCTGACAGGGAATTCTTCACGTTCGGCGGCGTGGAGAGTTCCTACACATTCAGCGATTCTGACTCGAAGAAATACAGACGGTCCTTTGTGCCGAAACAGCAGAACAAAACAAACAAGCGGGCGGACTATATCAAACGTGTCTTTGAAAAGATCGGGAATCCCGCTGACGCGGAGACGATCAGTAAATTCATGAAAAGCCTGTGGGATCTGATGGTAAGCCGGGAAATCATGAAAGCCCAGGAAGGCGTATATAAGCTGAACAGCGCCCGCATGGAAATTATCCGCCCGGGGAAATGGTATACCTGCTCCAGATGCAAGCGAATAACGCCCTTCAACCTGCGCGGCGTCTGCCCGACATATCAGTGTCCCGGTACGCTCCGGGAGGTCGATATCCCGGAGCAAAACAAAGAAAACCATTATTATACCCTGTATAACACCCTGGACATCCGAAACCTGCGGGTGGTTGAGCATACCGCTCAGTTAAGCAGGGAAACAGCCTATGACTATCAGAAGAAATTCAAACAGAAGGAGATCGATGTGCTCAGCTGTTCCACGACTTTTGAGATGGGCGTGGACGTCGGTTCCTTGGAGACGGTTTTTATGCGGAATATGCCGCCGAGCCCCGCAAACTACGCGCAGCGCGCTGGCCGTGCCGGCCGGAGCAAGCTTGCATCCGCCTTTGCCCTGACTTTCTGCAACAAGCGCAGCCACGACTTCTCCTATTTCAGCAGACCGGAGGATATGATCCGCGGCAGAATCGATCCGCCGAAGTTCGAGATGAACAACGACAAAATTGCCATCCGGCACGTTTTTGCTTCCGCCCTGGCTTTCTTCTGGAGAGAAAACCCGGACTATTTTTCCAATGCCGCCACCATGGTGGAAGAAAAGGACGGCGCGCCCATCGGTTTTGATTCCTTCCGGAAATTCATTGAATCAAAGCCGGAAAACCTGAAGCAGTTTCTGAAGCGATTCCTTTCGGAAGAGCTTGCCCAAAG
>CACYBV010000238.1 GCA_902772745.1 uncultured Eubacteriales bacterium | reverse complement strand
CCCGGCGCCGTTTTTATTGAACCGGCTCCGTTTTTATGTTATGATGTTTGAATGTTAAGGAAGGCTGCCCTTTCGCGGCGGAGCCCTTCTTTAAAATCCGCGGAGGTAATGAAATGTATACGAAACTGTGGCTGGATTATGAGACGGAGGACAGCGGCGCTTCAGTGGTTTTTGATGAGCTCAATCCGGAGGACGGAAAGATCCGAAACGCGCTGAAGGAACTGAAACGCTGCAGTTTCCTGAAAGACAAAACGGTCCGACTCAGGATGATCCGGGATGAGAGCCTCCGCGAGGAAGGGTATCATATTTACGGAAATGATCCGGAGTATACGGTCGAAGCCGCCTCGGAGACGGGGATTCTCTACGGCGCCTTCCGCCTGATCAGCCTGATCCGGCTGGGCTTTTATGAGGTGCGTGAAGTGCCGGCAAACGGGCTGCGGATGCTGAATCACTGGGACAACATGGACGGCAGCATCGAAAGAGGCTACTCCGGCAATTCATTTTTCTTTGAAGACAACAAATTAATCATCAATCAGAGGACGGAGGACTATGCGCGGTTTCTCTCATCCGTCGGCATCAACGGCGTTGTGATCAACAACGTCAACGTGAAGGGTGAAGCCTGCCGCCTGATCGATGAAAGGCACCTTCCGCAGGTGAATCAGCTCGCGGAGCTGTTTTCTTCCTACGGCGTGAAGCTGTTTCTGAGCCTGAATTACGCAGCCACAATGGAGGATGAGCATGTCGGAAGCGCGGATCCTCTGGACCCCGGAGTCAGACTGTGGTGGGAGCGGAAATTCGATGAAGTCTACGAAAAGGTTCCGAAACTCGGCGGATTCCTTGTGAAAGCGGATTCGGAGGGACGGCCCGGCCCCTTTACCTACGGAAGGACGCAGGCGGAAGGCGCGAATATGCTCGCGCGGGCGCTGAAAAAACACGGCGGAATCCTCATATGGCGCTGCTTTGTTTACAACTGTCAGCAGGACTGGAGAGACCTGAAAACCGACCGGGCGCGGGCAGCATATGACTATTTCCATGACCTGGACGGGTGCTTTGACGACAACGTCGTTCTGCAGATCAAAAACGGACCGATGGATTTCCAGGTCCGCGAGCCGGTTTCTCCGCTGTTCGGGCAGATGCCCCGGACCAATCAGATGATTGAGTTTCAGATTGCACAGGAATACACCGGACAGCAGCGGCACGTCTGCTTCCTGATCCCCTGGTTCAAACAGGTCCTGGAATTCGATACTTACGCAAAGGGAAAGAATCCCGGAGAATCCCGGGTGAAGGACATCGTCTCCGGAAGGACATTTGATTATCGGATCAGCGGAATCTGCGCCGTCTCGAATACCGGAAACGATGAAAACTGGACGGGACACGATCTTGCCGCAGCCAACCTGTACGGCTTTGGACGGCTCGCTTTTGATCCGGAGCTTTCGGCGGAAAAGATTTCTGCGGAATGGATCCGGCTGACCTACGGAGACAATGAAAAGGTGCTCAGGAACCTGCAGAAGATCCTGATGATGTCCTTTGCGGCTTACGAAAAGTACAACGCGCCTCTGGGAATCGGGTGGATGGTCACGCCTTCCGTACATTACGGTCCGGATCCCGACGGCTATGAATATTCCAGCTGGGGAACCTATCATAAGGCGGACTGCCGGGCGATCGGAGTCGAACGGAACGCATCGGGAACCGGTTATGCGGGGCTTTATCCGGAGCCGAATGCTTCGATGTATGAAAACCCCGAAACGACCCCGGAGGAACTGCTCCTGTTTTTCCACCGGCTGCCCTACAGTTATGTGCTGAAGTCCGGGAAGACCATCATCCAGCACATCTACGATACGCATTTTGAAGGCGCGGAGGATGTGGAACGGATGGCGGAGCTTTTCGGGGAGCTTCGCGGGCTGATCGACGGGAAGGCTTTTGACCGCATCGAGAAGAGGCTCGCGCATCAGCTCTGGCATTCCAAAGAATGGAGAGACGTGATCAATTCCTATTTCTACCGGAAAACGCTGATCGAAGATGAGAAAGGCAGGAAGCTCTACTGATGAAATTGTCGTCATTATTGTCCGACGGAATAGTGCTGCAGCGGGAAAAGCGCTGCCCGGTCTGGGGATCTTCATGTAGCGGACCGGTCTCCGTCCGGGTCTTTTCTGGAGAAACCGTCCTCGCGGAAGCGGTGCAGGCGGAACAGGCTGACGGGACTTTTGAAATACAGCTTCCGTTGCTTCCTCCGGGCGGACCTTATGAAATCGAGATCAGCGACCGCAGGGAAACACGGATAATCCGCGATGTGCTGGTCGGGGATGTCTTCCTCTTAGCCGGCCAGTCCAATATGGAACTGCCCGTAAGAAGGACGCTCGATGAGACGGAAGCGTACTGCAGGACCATACACGAACCCGGCATCCGGCAGTTTGAAGTTCCGAAGGAGCACGACTTTAAAGGCCCGGTTCCGGACATCTTCGCTGGATCATGGAAAAAGGCGGTGCAGGAAGAACTTTATGATTTCAGCGCGCTCGGACTGTTTTTCGCACTGCTGTGGAAAGCGGAAAAGAAGGTCCCGGTCGGGCTTCTGCAGACTGCCTGCGGGGGGATTCAGATTGAAGCGCTGATTCCGGAAGACAGGCTGATTCAGGAAGTCCGCAGGCTCAGGGAAGAGGCCGAAAAAAGAGGAGAGAGTAAAGAAAGAAACGGTGTGCTCACAGGAAGCCATTATGACAAATTCTATTGTGAGGATCTGATCCGGCTCGACAAAGACGACACTTATATCCGTAAGACGCTCGCAGAAGAAGAAAAGAAAAACAGCGCCTTTTATGAATGGCTGGACCGGACCGACGAAGGCATCCGGGATTTATGGAAGGACCGGGAGAGCCTTTTTGCTCCCGGAGAAAAAGCGCAGTATCTGGAAGTGCCGGGACGATGGGAAGACCTTCCCGGGAAAACATTTCTTCAGACGCTTCGCGGAAGCGTCTGGGTGCTGAAGCGCTTTGAGCTTCCGGACGAATGTGTCGGAAAAGAGGCGAAGCTTTATCTCGGAACGGTTGTCGACGCGGATGAAACCTACATCAACGGAATCCCTGTGGGGAAGACGGAATACCGTTATCCGCCGCGAAGGTATCCCGTTCCTCCAGGCGTGCTGAAAAAAACGAATACTCTTGTCGTGCGCGTGAAGGCGCTGCAGCGTCCGGGGGGATTTGTAGAGGAAATGCCGTATTTTCTTCAGTGCGGGGAGATCCGGATACCGCTCGGCGGAAAGGCTGAATTCAAAACAGGCACCGATCTGTATCCGGGCGGCCGGAAAGCGTTTCCGGAGATTGAGGAGCCGGGAAACACCTTTTTCCATTACCGGCCCTGCGGCGTTTATAATAAAATGATCTACCCCCTGCGGAGGATGAAGCTTTCCGGAATACTTTTTTACCAGGGCGAATCCAATACGCTGTTTTATCGTGAATACGCGGACCTGCTGCGGCTCATGATCGCTTCTCTCCGGGAAACCTTCGGCGATCCTTCTATGAAGACCGCCGTCGTGATGCTGCCCTTTTTCGGGGAAGAGGATGATGAACGCGGAAGCGGGAACTGGGACCGGCTTCGGGAAGCGCAGAGAAAAGCCGGTGATATGGAAAACTGCGTGCTGATCGACCTTCTGGATCTGGGACAGCGGTATGAGCTGCACCCGCAGAACAAGCGTGAAGCCGCAGAAAGGGTTTTTTCGGGCTTTCTTTCGGGAGATCAGCTCCTGACCCCAACATCATGAAACGGCATCATGCTGCGAACCAGAACCAGCGAGGTGGAGAATGAAGAGAAGATCTGTTAATCCGGTATATTCGATGTGTGTACAGCCTGCATTCATCATCGGCACAAATAACGAAGACGGTTCCTGCAATTTCGCACCGATTACATGGATCAGTGTGACCCATGAGGAAGGCGACGGATATCTCCTGGTTATCAGCATGTTCGGGACCAAGAAAACCAAACAGAATGTAATAAGGACAGGACTGTTCAGCGCAAATCTTGTCAGCACGTCCATGCTGCCGCTGATGGATTATTTCGGATCCAGAAGCGGCCGGGACGGGGAGAAGAACGACATCCCCTGCGGCGTGAGCGGGGGTGCGGTTTTAGATGTTCCTGTGCTTGACGTCAGTCCATGGGTATATGAATGTGAAGTTGTAAAATCCGTGGAGACCGGGGACTCAACCACTTTTTTCTGCCGTATCCGGAACATTCAGATCGATGAAAGATTATCCTGCGAGGATATTTTTGACGTTGATCTTACCGTGCTTGATCCGGTCATCTATTCGGGGAGATACCACAGCCTCGGGAAAATGCTCGGAAAAATCGGGGACTTTGCAGGGAAATCCTGCTGAGAGAACAGGAGAAATATAAAGGAGAAAAGATTCACAATGAAAATTGCGGTTGCTTATGAGAATGGTGAAGTGTTCCGGCATTTCGGACATACGCAGGAGTTCAAGGTTTACGAAGCTGAGAACGGTGAGATTATATCTTCCGAAATCATCGGCGCGGGCGGCAGCGGCCACGGTGCGCTGGCGTCCCTTCTTGCGGGCGAATCGATCAACGTCCTGATCTGCGGGGGAATCGGCCAGGGAGCCGAAGCGGCGCTTTCCGGCCAGGGAATCGAACTGTGTGCAGGCGTGTCAGGCAGCGCTGATGAAGCGGTCAGGGCATACCTTCGCGGAGAGCTTGAGAACAGCGGCGCAAACTGTGATCACCACGGTGAAGGCCATTCCTGCGGTGCGCATGAGGGTGACTGCGAAAGCGGAGGATGTTCCGGCGAAGGCTGCGGCGAGGACTGCGGAGGAGGCTGTGAAGGCGGCTGTCCGGGATGCCATGCCGCACCGGCACTGACCGGAAAAAATGTCGGAAAGACCTGCCGCACCCATTACCGCGGTACATTCAACGACGGGACGCAGTTTGACTCTTCCTATGACCGGGGCGAACCGCTGGAATTTGTCTGCGGGGCAGGGATGATGATCCGGGGATTTGATGCTGCGGTTGCAGACATGGAAGTCGGCGAGATCCGTCAGGTTCACCTGATGCCTTCCGAGGCTTACGGAGAGAAAAACCCGGACGCTGTTTTTACCGCTGAGATTGCCAGGCTGCCCGGTTCGGAAGAGCTGCAGGTTGGGGACCAGGTGTACCTCAGGAATGCTTACGGCCAGCCGATTCCGGTAAAAGTAGCGGCGAAGGACGACGAAACGATTACTCTTGACGCAAATCACGAAATGGCAGGAAAAGAACTGAACTTTACGATTGAACTCATAGAAGTGCGCTGAGATGGGAGGCCGAAATACACAAGTTCCGACCAGCAGTACCGCGGATCACGAGCCGAAAATGCGCGCGGACCGGCAGTTGAAAGCAACTATATCATTGACTGGACGATTTCGAAGCTGTATGTCAATGCGATGGACAACCGGAAAATCATGAAGGAACATCAGACCGAGCGCTGGGAGCATATCGATACCTGCGGCTCGCCGGATATTCTGTACGAGGCCGGTGAAAAATATCCTGCAGGCACATCCTTCCACTATGCGCTGCATGCGGGGACGGTGGTTCCGGATCTTGGCGAAAAACCCGAAGGGACGAAGCTGGGAATCTATTTTGAGGGCCTCGACGGAAAGGCGGACATATATGTTACGGATGGTGTTCGGGAAGCACATGCGCATCATCCCTCCGATTCGCCGTGGTTCGGTCACTACCGGCCGGAGATGATGATGACCTGCGGCGAATTTGCCCCCGGCGACCGGGCGGAGATCTGGGTTATGATCCATGACTGCGGCAGGGTGAACGGAATCGGCTGGCCGGTGCGCTGGATATATACGACAGACGCGGACGTGAAAGCGCTGGATGAGAAAACTGCGCGGGAGTGGCGGTCGAGTACTTTAAATGACTGAACGGACTCCTGTTTTCTGTGCTCCCGCCGCACGAGGAAATAGAGAGAATCCATTCGGCCGGTTTTATTCGAAACCGGCGGAAAAGGAAAGAGGTTTATGATGCATTCGGACGATCAGAAAAAACTGGCAGTGTTTTTCCCCGGCGCAGGTTACACGATGGACAAACCACTGGTCTATTACAGCAGGAAACTGGCCGCGGCGTACGGCTATCAGGAAATTGCCCTGCAGTACAGCGGATTTCCGGAAAAAAAGCCGGGAGATAATGACAGAATGAAGCAGTTCTTTAAAATTGCCTATGCGCAGACCTTAAACAGCCTGGAGAATGTTGAGTTTTCTGCTTATGATGATATTCTTTTTGTCGGAAAGAGTATCGGAACGATCGTGGCGGCAAAGATCGCTTCGGACAGTACCGTAAGGGAACGGATCCGCCTTATACTGTATACGCCGCTTGAAAGGACTTTTGTACACGAATTCGGGGACGCCGTTGTGTTTACCGGGAACAACGACCCGTGGGTCGGCAAATCGGAAAGCCTGATTCCCAGGCTCTGCCGCGAGAGGAATATTCCCTGTCATATCATACCGGACGGAAATCACTCTCTTGAGAGCGGGAATGTTCAGCAGGATATCCGGGTACTGAAAACTGTCATGGAGGAAACGGAACTGTTTATCAAAGATTCCGGCACCCGGCAGGCGGGTGCAGACGTGCCGTCCCTGACATAATACAATATACCATGTACATATAAAGGAGAGTGTGCAGCATGAAAACGTTTGAACCTGTAAAAGGCTTTTCTTTTGCGCCTTTTGTTCCTGCGGGCCGTATCAATACGGAGGAAGCGAAAAAGAGCCTTCTTGCCATGAAGGAACGGACTGCTTCCAATTTCGTCATCCTGGTCCCGATGGCGCTGCAGGAGAACTGCATTGCGGAAAGTATTGATTTCACATCCCCCGCAACCATGAAGGATGAGGAGCTCATCGACATGATCCGCTACGCCCATTCCATCGGGCTTCGGACCGCAATCAAGCCGACGGTCAACTGCAGAGACGGCATGTGGCGCGGACACATTCATTTCTTTGATGAGGATGTTCCCTGCGAGCCGAAGTGGAGCAAATGGTTCCCGTCCTATACAGCGTTCCAGCTGCATTTTGCAAGGATCGCGGAGCAGGAGAACTGTTATATGTTTATTGCCGGATGTGAAATGGTCATGGCAGACCACCGGGATCAGGAATGGCGGCAGCTGATTGCGGATATCCGCAAGGTTTACTCCGGAATCGTCACATACAACTGCGACAAATATCAGGAGCATAATGTTCACTGGTGGGACTGCTGCGACGTGATTTCGTCCAGCGGATATTATCCCATCGGCAAGTGGGAGCAGGAGCTTGACCGGATCGAGAAGGTTGTGAAAGCCTTCGATAAGCCTTTCTTCTTTGCGGAAACCGGCTGCATGTCTACGGTGGATTCCAACACGGTTCCCAACGACTGGAGCATGAGGACTGGTTCAGACCTTAAGGGACAGGCGGACTGGTATGAAGATATGCTGGCCGCTTGTGACAGACGCCCCTGGGTCGGCGGCGAAGTTTTCTGGTCCTGGGGCGACCAGCTCTACCCCGTCGGCCAGGCGGAAGAACAAATGAACTATGAAGTATACGGAAAACCTGCTGAAGAGATCGTAAAAAGGCACTTCGAAAGATAAACGTCCTAAGACGTATCCGACCGGGGAGGGGAAAAACAGCTCATATGAAATATTATAAACACGGCATTCTCGGCGCGAGCTTATGTGATGCGGAAGTAAAACTGTCCGCTGCGGGCGCGTTCTGCATTGTCGAGGATCTTGTGACGGAAATGATGGGGGAGCTTCGGATCGACGGCGTAACCTGCATGAAAAAATACGGCGCAATGTGGGTTTTTGTAAGGAACCACATGGAACTTCCGAAGGATCTTTTCTGGAGGGAGGGGTACACCGCAGAGTGCTGGATCAGCTCGTACAGCTTACTGAAGCTCAATGTGGATACTGTGGTGAAAAATGCGGCGGGAGAGCTTGTCATCTTCTCGCGGATAGAGCTGTGCGCCGTTGACCTTCAGACTATGAAGATCAGGAAGTGCGAAACTGTCGGAATCGGACCGGATACACCCATAGAAGCGCCGGAGCGGGACTGTACGTTCAGCCGGGAAAAGTACATCCCGCAGGAGCTTCTGGAAACCCTGACGGTACGTTCGTCGGATATCGACTACTGCCATCATACCAATAACATTTCGTATGTGAAATATCTGCTTAATCAAAAGAGCGTGGAGTCTCTTTTGAAGCATCCCATCCGGATGATCGAAGTGCAGTATGCCGGACAGACACACGAAGGAGATACGCTTTCAGTCTGGGCCTGCGGACAAAAGGCATCCGATGAAGGCGCGATGCTTTATTCCATACTGCAGGAAGATAAAGCTGTGGTTAATTTCCTGCTCAGGCAGCAAGTGTGACAAATACAGGAAGCCGGATAAGTCCGGTTCCGGAGATGTCTTTTAGTTGAAACCGAAAAGGAAAGGATTATTATGATGGGTGCAAAATGGATCTGGTATTCCGGAGACTTTGAGATTTATCACAGTATGCTGCTGCACATGAGACGCACCGAATATGATTACGGTTATCCGCCGATGTGGCATGTCTCGCGGCCGGAGTTCGCCGCGACCTTCCGGAAAAAAGTGAATTTCGAAGCGCCCCTGACCCTGGTGATTTACGCAAAAGGCGAAGGTTATGCTGAGTGCGTGAAGGGTTTTGGCGGGAAGCGCGTGGGCGGACTGAACCGGGAGATTACACTGCCTGCCGGCGCGTACGAGCTTGCTGTGAAGGTGCAGAATGCTGAGACCTTTCCGGCGATATATATTGATCATGAAAAGCTTACGACCGATGAAAGCTGGACCTGTGACCTGCAGGGCGAGGCCGGAAAGCGAAGAGCCGGCTGTGAACCCGCTTTTACGAAAAT
>CACYBV010000237.1 GCA_902772745.1 uncultured Eubacteriales bacterium | reverse complement strand
ATATGGGCAAAAGCAAGCGCACGGCGCATGACCATCGGTTCGTTTTCCGTCTGGCGATAGGATTCCGTCAGAAGAACCGCGCGGGATGCCTCGATTTCGGGCATCTTGCGGTAAAGATTTTCGACAAGCCGGGTGATGCGCTCGGATTTTTCGGTCGGATGGGAATTGAACTGGCTCATTTCGTTACCTCCGGGAAAGAAAAAGACCGTCTCCTGTGAAAACGATCTTCTGTCAGTGATGATTTGAGGAAGATATACATCTTTATCTGCAAATGTTCGCTGAGTACAAGTATACCATATCATCGAGAAGGATACAAGTGGAATCATGTGGAATTTCTATGTGGTTTTATGTGGGATTTGCGTGTAAAACAACATTGGATGTTACTTAACTATTCACGGTCCCGCCGCCCATTGGCCGTTACTATTCACGGCCCCGCCGCCCATCGTCCGACAAATCCTGTGTATAGGGTCTGGAAGAAACAGAAGAAACATGATATGATAAATACAGCATAAACAGCATCCCGGAACCGTATCTGAACAGGAACAGGAAAGGGAGCCTTTGCAGGCATACGGACATAAGAAAGGAAGAACGGTATGGATTACAAAAAGCTGCAAAACGGAAGCGACGTAAGAGGAACCGCGGTTGCGGGAGTGGAAGGTGATCCGGTCAATCTGACCAGGGACGCGGTGGTGTGTATTTCCAGGGCATTTATCCAGTGGCTGAAGAAGCGGCTCGGAAAAGATGAAGTACGGACCGCCATCGGCCGCGACAGCCGTATTTCCGGACCGCAGGTGGCGTTGTGGGCAGGTTCCGGTTTTCTGGCAGAAGGAGCCGATGTAACGAATTTCGGGATGGCCAGCACGCCGGCCATGTTCATGGCTACGGTATTCCCGGACTGGATGATGGACGGAACCGTGATGATCACGGCAAGCCACCTTCCGTATCAGAAGAACGGACTGAAATTCTTTACCCGGAACGGAGGCCTTGAGAAAGGCGACATCACGGAGATCCTGGAGCTGGCGGGCACATTGTCTGACGAAGTGGAAGACAGGGAACTTCCGGAAACGGATTTTATGACTTCTTACTGTAAATATATGCAGGACAAGGTAAAGGAAGGCGTAAACGCGGAGGATTATGATCATCCTCTTAAAGGTTATCATGTCGTGGTGGATGCCGGAAACGGCGCCGGCGGATTTTTTGCGTCCGGCGTACTCGAACCGCTTGGCGCGGATACCACGGGAAGCAGATATCTGGATCCTGACGGGACATTCCCCAATCACATCCCGAATCCCGAAAACGAGGCAGCCATGGAAAGCATCCGGGAGGCTGTGGCCGAGAACAAGGCAGACCTCGGACTGATCTTCGATACGGACGTGGATCGCGGCGGAGCGGTCCTTGCGGACGGAAAGGAACTGAACCGGAACCGCCTGATCGCGGTCATGAGCGCCATTCTTCTCCGGGATCATCCCGGAACGACCATCGTGACGGACAGCGTGACGTCGACAGGCCTTGCTTCATTCATCAAAGAAAAGGGCGGAGTCCACAGAAGATTCAAGAGAGGCTACCGCAACGTCATTAACGAAAGCGTCCGGCTTAACAATGCGGGAATCGACAGCCAGCTGGCGATGGAGACATCCGGGCACGGCGCGCTGAAGGAAAACTATTTCATGGACGACGGCGCGTATCTCTGCATCAAGCTGCTCATCGAGCTTGGCCGCGGGAACAAGATCGAGGACATGATCGCGTCTCTGAAGGAACCGGCGGAAAGCGCCGAAGTCCGCATGCATTTCAATATCACGGATTTCAAAAAGGACGGGGAACGGATCATAGAAAAGATCACCAAGGCAGCCGGCGAGGTGCCTGGATGGAATCCCGCGCCGGATAATCATGAAGGAATCCGGGTAAACCTGGATCCGGAACATGGAAACGGCTGGTTCCTTTTAAGGATGTCTCTGCATGAGCCGCTGATGCCGTTGAATATTGAATCTGAAGAAGAGGGCGGAGTGAAAAAGATCGCGGCCGAGCTGCTTCCGCTTCTTAAAGAAGAGGGCATGCTGGATACTTCCTCTCTCAAGAAGCTCGCGGAGTAACGAGAGGCGAGAATATTAACCAGTTTTTGAAAATTATTCACCTAGAAAAGAAAGAAAAGGAATAGTATAATCAGAACAGGGATTTCCCGAATATGATCTATATGGAGGTATAAGGCAATGGGAGATTTAAGAAAACTGGTCGGCGCTCATCCGGTCATCGGCATCCGTCCGATCATCGACGGCCGCAAGGGACCGCTTGATGTCAGAGGATCTCTGGAAGAGCAGACCATGTCAATGGCAAAAAGAGCAAAGAAGCT
>CACYBV010000236.1 GCA_902772745.1 uncultured Eubacteriales bacterium | reverse complement strand
TACTATCTGCAGTTCACGATGGATGCTGCGGCGGAGGAGTTTTACCGTGTGACAAAAGAAGAGGCACGGACGGATTTTGACCCGCTGGAACTGGTGTATCCGAAGGAAAATCCGGTCTTCGAGAAATACGATGAATATGTTCCGACAGAACTCGTGAGGAAGGGCTTTGCTTACGGCGTGCTGGATATCGAGGAAATGAAAGCGAGAGTGCTGTCATGGGATTGACAGAATCCGCAGTCTGATGGTAAAATAACAGCTGTCCGGATTCCGGACAGCTTTTTAAGCCGGAGAATGAAGAAAACCGCGTGCGCCTGCGCACAGAGGATTTGACAAATGCTTACCATCCCGGAATGCGGCTTTATACCGTGTCCGGTGATTCAAAACAGGAGGAATCATCCGATGACCCCGGAAGAAGTGATGCTGCAGATCGAAAAGGAAGATGCGCAGTTTGTGTGCCTGACTTTCTGCGATATTTATGGTATTGAAAGAAACATTACAGTGATGCCTTCGGAACTTGAGCGGGCGATGAAAAACGGTATTCCGCTGGACGCCTCACTGGTCGCGGGCTTCAAGCTGGACGCCAAGATCGACCTTCTTGCCTACCCCGATCCCGATACGCTTTCAAGGCTTCCGCAGAGCCTTGCGGACGAGGAGCTGGGTGCGGCGATGCGGATGTGCGCGAACATTTACATGCCGGACGGCACGCGTTTTGAAAATGATCCGCGCGCGATTCTTGAAAAGGCGGTAAAAGAGGCGGAGAGCCGCGGCTATAAATTCAATTTCGGCCCTTCGATGGAATTCTACCTGTTTGACAAAGTGGAAACCGACGGAACCAGGCATCCTTTCGACAACGCAGGCTATATGGCTGCGCAGCCGGAGGACCGCTGCGAGAAAATCCGCCGGGAAATCTGTATCGACCTTCGGAAAATGGGCCTTCAGCCCGAGAGCGCTTATCACGAGGCCGGCCCCGGACAGAACAAGATCAAGTTCCGCTTCAACGATCCCTTAAGGGCGGCGGACGCTGCGGTCGCCTACCGGGCGGTAGTGAGTTCGGTTGCTTCCCGTCACGGGCTTTATGCGGACTTCTCGCCGAAACCTCTCGACAAGCTTCCCGGAAACAGCATGCATGTCAATATGTCAATCGAATGCAGGGACGGCCGCGACCGGACGCCGGACATCATCGCGGGCATCCTGCAGAAGATTCCGGAGATCACGCTTTTTTTGAATCCGCAGAAGAAATCCTACAAACGGCTCGGCCGCGACAATGCGCCGAAGTATATCAGCTGGTCCGACGCGAACCGTTCGACTCTGATCCGCATCCCGGCTTACGGCGGCTATACGCGCTTTGAACTGAGGTCCCCGGACAATCTCGCAAATCCCTATCTTGCCTTTGCACTTCTCATTCAGGCCAGTCTTTTCGGCATCTCCGAGAAGCCGACGCTGCAGAAGGCGAGCGAGCAGGATCTCTTCGAGGCGGATCCCAAGACGATCGGGAAGCTCCGCCCGCTGCCGCTGTCGCTGTCGGAAGCTCAGGCCAAGGCCCGGAACAGCATACTCGTGCACAAAACGCTGCCGGACAAAGTAATAGAAGCATATCTGTAAGGAGAAAAAATGACTTTTGAAGAAAAACAGGCGGAATACGCGCGGCTTGCGGTAAAAGCCGGCGTTGCCGTGCGCCCCGGGCAGCGGGTATATCTCACCTGCCCGATTGAAAGCTACGAATTCGGCCGGATGGTTGTGAAGGAGGCCTATGAGGCCGGCGCGGAAGAGGTCGTCGTGAGATGGCAGGACGACAAGGTTTCGCGGATGACCTTTGAATATGCGCCTCTTTCCGTTTTTGAGGAGTTTCCGGAGTGGCGGGCGCTCGAAATGAACACATACGCACGGAACGATTATGCGTTTATCCATCTTGCCGGCTCCGACCCGGAGGCTTTCAAGGGCGTGGATATCGCGAAAATGCAGGCCATGCAGAAAGCCTCACACGAGCCGCTGAAGGAAGTACGGAAAGCGCAGAGCACGATGGCGGTCAAATGGACGGTGCTCGCGATTCCGAGCCGTGCCTGGGCGGCGAAGGTCTTCCCCGGCATGAATGTCGATACGGCCGTGACGCGCCTCTGGGACGCGATCTTCGCGACGGTGCGGATCGGTGACGGCGATTCCTACGAAAAGTGGATGAAGCATGCGGACGATCTTGCCGAAAAGTGCCGGATCCTGAACGAATGGCAGCTTCAGTCCCTGCATTACGAAAACAGTCTCGGCACCGATTTTACGGTCGGACTCGTCGAGAACCACCGCTGGGAAGGCGGG
>CACYBV010000235.1 GCA_902772745.1 uncultured Eubacteriales bacterium | reverse complement strand
GAATTTTGACGCCGAACGCGATCAGGAAACCGAAGCGCTGAAAGCACTGCCGGAGGAACTCCTTCGGAGCATTCGCTTTTACGACGTACCGGAGATCTCCTTCGAAGGCGCGGAAGAAATGTTTGATTTCGGGAATTTCGGTAAGTGGCGGACGCTGACTGAAAACGATCTTGTTTATTTCTCTGCGGTCAGCTATTATTTCCAGCGGAAGCTTTCTGAGAACCTCGATGTTCCGATCGGCGTGATCGGCTGCAACTGGGGCGGAACACGCGCATGCAGCTGGATCCCGGAAGAAACGCTCCGGGAAGCCGGCGGTGAAGCCTGGATCCGGGAATATGAAGAAGGACTCCGGCAGATCCCGGACCTCGACGCGGCTTTCGAAATGTTCAAAAAGATGGGCGCGTGTCTGGTTTCCGACCCTTAAAAACCAAATCCCTTCGACAAGGTGCTTTTCCCGGGCATTACGCATCAGCAGCAGCTGGAGGCGGTTCGGGCAATGGGCGGCGGTTCGGATTCGCCTGTGATGGCGCTGATTCCACAGCATCCCTACCGGCCCTGCGGCCTGTATCATCTGATGCTGAAAAAAGTGATGCCTTACACGCTCAGGGGATTTATCTGGTACCAGGGCTGCAGCGACGAAGGCCACGCAGATCTTTATCATCCGATCATGAGCGCCCTGATCAGAAAGTGGCGCGAAGACTTTGGCGGGGAGGCGCTTCCTTTCATCGCCGTTCAGCTTGCGCCTTTCGGCGAATGGCTCGGGAACTTCGGCAATAATTTCCCGGCAGTCCGGCGCGCCCAGCAGGAGACCGCGGATAAAGTGGAAAACGTGTATCTGGTATCGATGGGCGATGCGGGCATGTATTACGATATCCATCCGAAGCATAAAAGGAAGCCGGGTGAGCGCCTGGCGTTTACCGCGCTGCGGAATGTATACGGAAAGGACATTGCGTGTGACGCTCCGCGCGCGGAAAAGATGGACTATGACGGAGATACTGCGGTCATCAGATTCAGAAACGGAGAAGGGCTCAGGCTGATTTCGCCGGAAGACGGCGGACTGAGCCCGGAGGAAGCGAAAAAGGCCGGCTTTACGGAGCCGGATGCGCCGGAGAAGAAAGGGGCGGAAGAGAACCTCCGATCCCTGATCCGGACCGTTCCGGAAGGGAAGGTTACGGCGGAAATTTCAGACAATACCCTTCGAATCAGTCTTACAGTGGACGGAAAGCCTGTGAAGCCCGAAAAGGTGGAATTTGCCGAACTGCCGTATTATGAAATTAATGTGGTGAACGGGGCCGGACTGCCGGTTTATCCGTTTGCTCTGTGAACCTTCTGATTGCTGAAAAAACGCCGGCCTGTTGCTTTTAAGCAGCAGACCGGCGCTTTGCATATTATATTTATACGGATTTCAAGCCGTTCAGTCGGATATCGTCCAGTTCTTCCGCACTGAGACAGCCGCATTGATACAGCCGAAGGTATTCCTTTGATACATCCGAATCAAAAATCAGGACGTCGTCCGAATTGATCGTTACGTCAATCCCTTCATGATATAGTTTCGCAATGGGATGCGTCCGCAGATCCCGGACCCTTCCGAGGAGATAGTTGCTCGAAGGGGTGATATTCAGCCGGATGTGATTGTCGGCGAGGAAACGGATCACGGAAGGATCGTCTGCCGCCGCAATCCCGTGCTGTACCTCATGAAGATCAAGACACTCCACGGCATGACGGACGTCGTCCGCGGTTCCCCATTCGCCGACGTGCGCTTTCAGGCGGAGTCCTTCCGACTTTGCCCGACGGTAGATGTTTTTAAAGTTGTCAATGGGCTGCGCCAGCTCATCCCCGTACAGATCGATGGAATAGAATGCTTTAGAGCCCCAGAAGTGCTCGAGGCAGTCCTCGAGATAGGCAATATCGCAGTGGCGGGACAGGCCGATCTGAAGCCGGAGTTCAACCTCCGGCGCAATCTCCCGGTGCGCTGATTCAAACGCGTCCACGAGTTCTTCGATATCTCCGTGGAAAAACGCTCCGAGTCCCCAGACATCTTCGCCGATTTCAAGGACCGTGATCCCGTCTTCTCTGGCCTGCGAAAAAGCGGCTCTGATCAGCATCCTGCGGCCTTCCGCTGTCTCAAAATCCGCTCCCAGATTCTGCGCATTCCAGGCATGCATCTCGTCCATGGAACCGATCGGGCTTTTTAACGGCTGAATATCCTTTCCGGTGTGTTCAAGCAGAAACTTCCGGCTTCCGCCCAGTACAAAATGATTGTGCAGATCCGCCTTGGGACACCGCTTGACAGCTTCCAGATTCCCTTGTTTCAATGCTTCGGTAAATTCCATTGGCGGCCACCTCCTTATTTTTATCCCCCATTTTATCGTATTTGGATGGATAAATCAACTGCTGCAGCGGAATAAAGAGCTGAGCACGAGATCCTTAAAAAGGCTTATGCCCCTGATATTTCACAATCTGAAATTTCATCCTGACTCTGACGCCGAAGAATCCCCTCCGATATGCTATGATAAACATAGAAAAATGAGTCCTTTTCAAAGAAAAACGGAGGTTCAGAAGCTATGAAAATACTGACGGTCAATCCCGGCTCCACATCGACGAAAATCGCTGTTTTCGAAGGAGAAGAGAAGCTGTTTTCAATCAATGTGAGCCATGACGCTGCGATGCTTTCGCAGTTTTCGGATCAGGAATCCCAGTTCCCGTACCGGATGGAAACCATTCATAAAGCCCTTACCGAGAACCATGTGGACCTTACAGGCCTTTCCGCCTGTGTCGGCAGAGGCGGCGGGCTGCTTGCGATGGAGGGCGGCGTCTATGAGGTGACGGATCTTGTTCTGGAGCACTCGCTGCATTCGAAAAACGGCGTGATCCATCCGGCAGGCTTAGGTCCGAGCATTGCGAAATCTTTCGCCGACGAATACGGCGTTCCGGCGTTCGCCGTGAATCCGCCGGACGTGGACGAGCTGCAGGATGTGGCGCGCATCACCGGCATCAAAGGCGTTTACAGAAACGTCCATCTGCATGCCCTGAACCTGAAGGAGACCGCGATCCGCCATGCGCAGTCGATGGGCAGACGTTATGAGGACTGCAATTTCGTTGTCTGCCATATCGGCGGCGGCGTTTCCGTTTCGGCGCACAAAAACGGACGGATGATCGACGGATACGATATTGTCGGCGGCGAAGGCCCAATGGCGCCGACCCGCTGCGGCGCGGTTCCGGTGGCGGAATTCATCGAATATTCTGAAGGAAAAACCGCGAAAGAGCTTAGGGCGCTGACGACCCGTTCCGGCGGCTTTGTGAGCCATCTCGGAACCTCCGATGCGCTTGAGGTACAGGATATGATCGAAAAAGGCAATTCTTACGCAAAGCTTGTATGGGAAGCCTTTATCTACCAGATCGAGAAGGGCATCGGTGCGATGGCGGTCGTGCTCAAAGGAAAAGTCGACGGAATACTTCTCGGCGGCGGCATTGTTCACAATAAGGAACTTGTTGAGAAAATCACCGAAGACTGCGGCTTTATCGCACCGGTTTCGGCTTATCCCGGCGAATTCGAGATGGAAGCGATGGCAGCCGGCGCGATTCGCGTGCTGACAGGCGCGGAAGAGCCGAAGGTCTATACCGGCGTGAAAGTGTTCCGGGGATTTGAATGAATGCCCGGCGCCGGCATAAAAAGCGTTTTTTGATCATCTGAATCACGTTTTTATATCCGGCGCGGGAACAGCAGAAGAAAAAGCGGTAAGGAGAGAATTCATATGTATCCTAGAAAACTGACGAGGTCCGTGATTTCCAACCCTGATTTTCCGGTCGTTTGCACCGCGAGAGGGAAAATCCGCGGACTGTATGAAGAAGACATGTACATTTTCCGGGGCATCCAGTATGCGGAAGCGGAGCGTTTCCATGAAGCAAAGCCCGTAAAACCCTGGGAAGGCACGAAGGAAGCGATTATCTACGGACCGGTTTCGCCGGAAATCCACACACCGATCGCGCATGACGAATACAATGTTCCGCATTATCATTATGTACAGGACGAGGAATGCCTGTATTTGAATGTATGGACAAAGCATATCGAAAAGGAAGCGAAGCGCCCGGTCATGGTCTGGATCCACGGCGGCGGATACGCGACCGGTTCTTCCATTGAACTCTACGCCTACGACGGCCATGAACTTGCGGATTACGCCGACGTCGTTGTGGTATCCGTAAATCACCGTCTGAATGTGATCGGGTATCTGGATCTCTCCGCTTACGGCGAAGAGTACAGATACAGCGGAAATCTCGGCCAGAAGGACCTCGTGGAAGCGCTCCGCTGGATTCAGGAAAACATTGAAGCATTCGGCGGCGATCCGGGGAATGTAACGATCATGGGTCAGTCGGGCGGCGGCGGAAAGGTGAACTGCCTCTTACAGACTCCCTGTACGAAAGGCCTGTTCCACCGGGCGGTCATCCAGTCCGGCCTCTTTATCGGGGAAAAGGACATGCTTCCCGCGCTTTCCGGGAAGCTTGCGGCAAAGGTTGTTTCCGAGCTTGGACTCACCGCGGAAACAATTCATCAGATCGAGAAGATACCGTATTACAAGCTTGCCCGTGCGGCGCAGAAAGCGCAGCGGGCGATTGCGGAGGAAGAACACTCCTTTGTCATGCTCGCGCCGGTGAAGGACGACGATTTCTTCATGGGCAGCGGCCTGAATAACCCCTTCATTGAGGAGCACAAGGATACGCCTGTCATGGTCGGCTCGGTCTTCGGTGAATTTGACCAGAATTACAATGCGGTCTATGCACCCGGATCGAAGAACGCCTGGAGCGAAGAACTCGTCATGAAACTGATCCGTGAAGTGTATGGGGAGCGTGCGGACCGGGTCATTGCAGCGATGAAGAAAGCCTATCCCGAGCGGAAGATCGTCGACTGCCTTTACGTCAATAAGGCAACCCGCGCGGCTTCGAGAGACTACGCAAGAAAGCGCGCTGCGGAAGGCTGCGCACCGGCCTGGAACTGGATGTTCAACTTGGAATGCCCCTTAAATTCCGGAACGATTCCGTGGCACAACGCCGAGGAAGCGTATATGTTCCATAACGCTAACTACCTTGAAGCGTCCTATATTCCGGGCGTTTCCGAGCAGCTGCAGGAGCAGATGACGGGCGCCTGGGCGGCCTTTGCAAAAACGGGTGATCCGAATATCGCGGGAAATCCTGTCTGGCCGGCGGTGAGCGTTGACAACGGTTCCTGCATCCTGTTTGACCGGGAGACAACAGTGCGTTATCATCACGATGACGAGCTGATGGATGCGCTTCCGAACCGCGGCGTCATGGGCAGAAACGACCGGAAGCCGGTGTCAGATTCCACATTCGGCGGCGGCCCGAGACAGAGCATTTAAGGAGGTATCGGTATGTACATGAAGAAACTGACTTCGGAAGTTGTCTGT
>CACYBV010000234.1 GCA_902772745.1 uncultured Eubacteriales bacterium | reverse complement strand
CACCTGTATATTTCCCTGTTTGCGATCCTGATCGGCGTTCTGGACGGCTTTGTCACATCGAAGCTGTTTATGCCGCTGATCCAGATCGGCTATTCCTCGGCAGATACGACCGTTCCGCTGTCGGTTTCGGCGTCTTCCCAGGACATGGTCCGGCTCGCGGTCATTGTCGCACTGATGCTCGCAGGATGCCTTGCGATTCTGAGCGTGATTATCCGGCGGCTGAAGATCGCACAGGCGCTGAAACTCGGGGAAGACTGATCCGTCCTGATTCTACATGGGGCAGAAAAGGAGACTGACTGATATGGAAAACATCATGAAGACAGAAGGAGTCGGGCGCGCCTTCAAGACCCAGGGAGATGATTTCTGGGCGCTCCGGGAGATTTCCGTTGAAATCCCGAAGGGCAGGCTCACGATACTCCGGGGCCGTTCCGGTTCCGGAAAAACGACCCTGATGAATATTCTCGGCGCGCTTGATCTGCCGACGGAGGGCAGCGTTTCGTTTGCGGGGAAGGAGATCACTGCACTTTCGGATATCGAAAGGACCGCATTAAGAAGGAAAAAAATCGGTTTTGTATTCCAGTCGATCGCGCTGATTCCGATGATGACCGCCTATGAAAACGTGGATTTTGCGCTGCGGATGGCGGGATATAAGGGAGACCGGAAGGAGCGGGTCATGGAATGCCTGCACCTTGTGGGCCTTTCAGCCCGTGCGGACCACATGCCGCAGGAGCTTTCCGGCGGCGAGCAGCAGCGCATCGCGATCGCGCGTGCGATCGCACACCGGCCGGAAGTGATTTTCGCGGACGAACCGACCGGCGCGCTGGACACGATGACGGGTCTTACAGTCGTTAAGATTTTTAAGGAACTTTGCGAGAAGGAGGGCGTCACGATTGTCATGACGACGCACGACGTCGGACTCATGGAGTTCGGCGACCAGGTTTACGAACTGGAGGGAGGCAGACTGATTCATGAAGAAGAATGACGAAAAAGAACAAAACAACAGCCTTCCTGCGGAACCGGCGGAAGAAAAGAATGCGAATTCCCCGGACGGCGTTTCGGAAAACGCCTCTCCGAAAGTCCGTGAACAGGCGCAGGAGAAAGCGGACGCCGAGGAAAACATCATTATCTGCGACAACCTCGTCAAGATCTATAAAACCGAAGATGTGGAGGTCCTCGCGCTCCAGGGTTTGGACATCCTGATCAAACGAGGCGAGCTGATGGCGATTATCGGAAACTCCGGCTCCGGAAAATCCACATTCCTCAACATGATCGGCGGACTTGACCGTCCGTCCGCAGGCCGCCTCATTGTCGACGGGAAGGACCTGTTCAAGCTTTCGGAACGGGAGCTCGTGGACTACAAAAGAAATACGGTCGGATTCGTCTGGCAGAACAATGCACGGAATCTCCTTCCGTATCTCACGGCTGCGGAAAATGTGCAGATGCCGATGCTTTTCACAAACTCCGACCGGAAAAAACGGGCGAAGGCGCTGGAACTTCTCGAGCTGGTCGGCCTTTCCCACAGGAAGAACTCGAAACTCTCGCAGATGTCCGGCGGCGAGCAGCAGCGTGTCGCGATCGCGATCGCGCTTGCAAATTCGCCGAAAATTCTCCTCGCGGACGAACCGACGGGTTCTGTGGATGTGAAAACCGGCGCCTATATCCTGGACGTTTTCAAGGAAATCAATGAGACCACCGGACTTACGATCGTCATTGTCACGCATGATAGGATGCTCAGTAAAAAAGTGCACCGCGTCGCCGCGATCCGGGACGGGAAGATCAGTTCCGAAATGATCATGAAACAGAGCTACCGGAACCGTATGAACGAGATCACGGCCTTCACCGAGACAAGTGAAGTGCAGGATGAGTATTCGATCCTGGACCGTGCGGGGCGGGTGCAGATTCCGCATGAAATCCTCGACCAGCTGGACCTGGACGGCAACAAGGTGAAGCTCGAGCTCCTGGACGGAAAAGTCGTAATCAGCAGGCCGGAGTAATGGAAGGCCCCTGCGTTTATATCATCGAATGCGCGGACGGAAGCTATTATACCGGCTGGACGAACGACCTTTCAAGGAGGCTTAGGACCCACAACGCCGGGAAAGGCGCAAAATACACCCGTTCTCGGCTTCCGGTCCGTTTGGTATACAGAGAAGCCTGCGAGGACGAGAGAGCGGCGAAATCGCGCGAATTCGCGCTGAAAAAGCTCACGAGGAAGCAGAAGGAAGCGCTGGTCCGGGAGTTTTCGGAAAAAACGTGTAATCCGGGGGAGAGTGCGGCGCATTAAATAACAAAACAGCAAGGAGGAGCATCATGGATTACGGTTTGCAGCTTTTCAGCATCCGGGACATCACGAAGGACGATTTCATCGGAGCGCTGGAAAAAGTGCGGGAGATCGGCTATACCTGCATCGAACCCGCAGGATTTTTCGATACCCCGGCGGAGGAAGTACAGGCAGCCCTCAAAAGACTCGGGCTCCGGGTCACCGGTTCTCACAGTTCCCTCCAGGAACTTCAGGATGACTATGAAAAGACCGTAGCATACCACAAAACGATCGGGAATACGAATTATATCATTCCCTGGGCGAACCTTGGGACAAAGGCGGGCGTCGATGCCTTTGTCGCGGCGGTAAACGAACTGCAGCCGAAACTTCTTGGGGACGGCATCCGGCTTTCCTACCACAACCACAGTTTCGAATTTGCCGAAAACGAGGACGGAATCGTCCCTTATGATGAAATTGTTTCCCGCACCTCGATCGGCCTTGAAATCGATACCTACTGGGCCTGGGTTGCCGGGAAGAATCCCGTTAAGATGATGGAGGAACTGAAAGACCGTCTTACGGCCATCCACATCAAGGACGGCCTGCCGGACGGAAAAGGGAAACCCCTCGGCCTCGGAAGCGCGCCGGCAGCGGAAGTGTACAGAAAAGCCAAAGAACTCGGGATCCTGATGGTTGTGGAGTCGGAGACGCTGCAGCCGGACGGCCTCACGGAAGCCCGAATTTGTTACAATTTCTTAAAAAACCAGGAGTAAAGAGGCATAATCTGAAGGACAGAACAGACATATTTCACATGATTTAAGCTGAAAACCATGTGAAATATGTCTCTTTTTTGTAAAAAGTGCTTGCATTTGAATGGGAAAGTTGTATAATACTGACAGTAGAATGCCGCGCGGAAATGTACATTTTTCATAGATTTCAATCCTCGCGGAACGTGTCAACTATACAAAGGGCTAAGGAGAGAAAAGTTATGAAAGGTTTCTTTAAGAACACCTGGAAGAACAGGGCGCATGTCTTGCTTGCAATGCCGGCATTTCTGGTACTTCTGCTGTTTGCGTATGTTCCGATGTTCGGTCTTGTAATCGCATTCAAACAATTCGATTACAAGTTAGGCATCCTCAGCAGCCCCTGGAACTTCCCGAACAACTTCAAACTGTTGGTTGTCAATAAGGATAAATTCCTGACGATCACGAAGAATACGGTTATGTATTACTTTATCTTCACGATTGTCGGCACCTTTTTGAATATTGTACTTGCGATTGCGATCGACCAGTTCGTGTTCAAGAATGCCGGGCGTGTGATGCAGACCATCATGATCATTCCCGTATTCATTTCCTATGCGGCGGTCTCCTTCGTTGTATATGCATTCTTCTCAAAGTCTCCGGCAGGTATCGTCAACGGTACGATTCTCCCGGCTTTCGGAGGGGAGGCCAAAAGCTTCTATCAAAAAGCATCATACTGGCCATGGATATTGACGGTAGTCAATATCTGGCACGGAGTCGGATACGGATCCGTGCTGTACATGTCGGTTCTGGCCGGTATCGATCAGGAACTATATGAGGCGGCGAAGATCGACGGCGCTAACAAGTGGCAGCAGATCTGGAACATTACAATCCCGATGCTGATCCCAATGATCACCGTCATGCTGCTTCTTTCGGTCGGCAATATCATGCGTTCCGATACCGGTCTGTTCTACACTGTTACGAGAAACATCGCGAACCTGCACTCAAAGACGCAGACGATTGATGCCTTCGTTCTGAATCAGCTCCTGAACAATCCCAATTACGGACTCACCGCTGCAACGACTTTCTTCCAGTCCGTTATCGGCCTCTTCATGATGCTTCTTTCGAACGGTATCGTTAGGAAGCTGGCACCGCAGAATGCGCTGTTCTAAAGGAAGGAGGGTAAAATCATGGCTAAAGAGAAAATGATAACAACTGATCCTGAGATCCTGAAGATGGCGAAGAAGCACAAAAGACCTGGCCCCGGCCAGTACGTGCTGTTCTTCTTCCTGCTTCTGTATACACTGTTCTGCTTCCTTCCTTTCCTGCTTGTGGTGATTTCGGCATTCTCCGATGAGCAGTCGATTCTGAGTAAAGGTTTCAGCTATTTCCCGGACGCCTGGTCCACGACTGCGATGTCCTCGGTGTTTAAGTACGGCAAACAGCTTCTTGTGTCATACGGCGTCACGATTTTCATTACGGTTGTCGGTACCT
>CACYBV010000233.1 GCA_902772745.1 uncultured Eubacteriales bacterium | reverse complement strand
TCTTTTCTCCGGTCTTCTCCGCCGTTACGTTCCCCGGTGCTTCCGGGGATTCTCCGTAAAAATCCTCCTTCAGAATGCCGCGAAGGTATTCCCGCTGTCTGTCCCAGTCCGAAGCCGGAACGGATTCACCATTTTCATCAAGAAAAGGATTCGGTAATTTCCAGTCCAAGTACAGCCTCCTTTCAAAACAGTTCTGTTTCTAAAAATCCGGTCCCGTCAGACTGTTTCCGGCGGCTCCAGATAATTCACGGCCTTCCCCTGTGCAGCTGCGTATTCGATCTCCGACCGGGTACTTGAACCGATATAACCGCCGACATTGATCACATAGATTTCATCCGCCATATCAATCTTCCGCTTGTGCATGTCGTCAAGCATTTCCTTCGTCCGGGTCAATGTGCCTTCATCCGTATTCTCCCAGACCTCGCTGTCTCCGGAGTGTCCGAAGAGGCCGACGCTGATCACAATACAGCCCTCAAGCGTCAGGCGTTTCTGTGCTTCCATAAAGGCTTCCCTGAAACGGGTGCTTCCGCAGAGGGTGACGACTTTATAAGACTTCTTTGCACACTTTCCCACAAACCAGTCGAAAATCGGCTGCATCCCCTCGTCAATGAGTTTCTCCGGATGGAACTGGGTCGCCAGAACCCGGTCACCGTAAGAATAACCTTCAATCACGCCGTCCGGACTTACCGCATTCAGCGTGAATACCTGTGCCAGCTCTTTAACAGCCTGATGGTGCGTGGAATTGACCAGAAGTTCCGTTTTCCCGGGAAAAATTGCGCTGAGAAGTGTTCCGGGAACAATCGATACCGGGTGTCTAGTGTCTTTATTCTGGTGATCGATCCGGACTTCCGGCCGGTCGAAAATGTGCTGGTCATGCGTTCCGCCCATAGCCGCATTCAGCACCTGCTCCCCGCGGCAGATCGCGAGAATCGGCTTTGTTCCGGCCATAAAGCGTTTCGCGAGAAGAAATTCCGTCACATCCCGATCATGAGCCGCCGGAATGGCTTTCTCATGAAGTGCTTCGCCGAGAAACTCCGCGCCGATATCCATACCGCCCGTAAGCAGGAGACCGTCGTACTCCTGATATACCTGCTCCGCTTCTTCCTCCGTCAGCACTGCGCCGGTCATAAAGCCAAGACCGCCGGACCGATAAACCGCGTTCTGATAAGTCGCTCCCGGCTGGCCCATGTTCGTATCCGAAAGAATATAAGAGGCAAGAGCGATCCTCGGTTTCTTTATACTCATGAAAGCCCCCATTTCGTGATATCGGCTGCGGTTTCAAGCATCCCGACAAGAAGCTCACGGTTGTCCGTCAGAAGGTCATAGACCGCGTCCTCTGTGAGAACACCCCGGGGAAGATCCTGCGGGAGTCTGCCCGCCTGATCGTCGTCATAGTCCTGATTCCATTCGTCCGACCCGTAGTATGCATTCAGCTCGCGTACGGCTTCCTGTGCCTCTGAAAATGCGCTCAGCGCCTCGGAAAAACGGTCCAGGGCTTCGCGCGCACAGTTCAGGCGCTTTTCCATCTCAGTAATTCGTTCAATCTGGGTCATGGTTTTCCTCCTTCTTTCCGGCGAGAGTATTTCTCTCTCCCGGGATTTTCCGCCATCAATAAAGATTATCCTGTTCGCGGCCTCACTCAAAAAATCCATCTTGTTTCTCTTCTGTTTTTTCAGGTCTTATGTCCGGAGAAGCACAGACGCGAGCATGATATTCTGCAGTACAGTCATATTGTTGAACAGATTGATATGTTAGAATACCACATCAGCGCGATAAAATCCAGCGGAAAATAAAAAAGTTGGTGCCCGGAGACCGACATCCGTCTCCGGGCACCGCTGACAAAGCAATTAATTATCTTCTTTCTTTTTCTTCCGCTCCACGAGAAGAACCGCAAGCAGGGCTGCAAAGCCTATCGCACTGATGCCGAGCATTCCTTTGTACAGCCTGATCGGGGACTCGTCGCCGGTGATTACGATATCGTCATTCGGCTTTTTCGTGGTTTCCTCAGCGGAAGAAGTCTCTTCGCTGGAGGCGGTTTCTTCGGTGGAGCTCTCCTCCGTGGAACTCTCTTCCGTAGAGCTTTCCTCTGTAGA
>CACYBV010000232.1 GCA_902772745.1 uncultured Eubacteriales bacterium | reverse complement strand
TGCAGTACAACCTCATTAAGGTTATGGGCCAGCGCCACGGCGTCGACATCTGCAAGGCGATTAATTCAATCGACAAGTATAATAAAAACATGCCGATGAAGTTCGGTCAGACCCTGATCGACCTTCCGGCGCAGAAATTCGAAGAGAAATTCAACGGCCAGTGGGTCAATGACATCACGAACCACATTTATCCGCTGAAGGAGGGCGAGGCGCTTCCGAAAGCCGTTCCGGATCCGGACAATAAGGTTCCGCTCTATGTGCAGGAAATGGTGCTCGGAGACGTGGCAATCGTCGGCGTCGCAGCGGAAATTTACGGACTCATCGGCAAATACTGCCGTGAGGCGTCTCCCTATGCGAAGACCATGATTGTAACGCACGTTGATCGTTCCGTCGGGTATATTATTGATGCGACCTCTGTCGACCATTACTGTTTCGAGCAGTTCGGAAGGATTGCGGCAGGAGAGTGCGACGAAGTGATCCCGGAAGGTGTACGCGTATTGTTTGACGAGATCAACGAAGTGTGATTATATTACGGCGCAAAATGAACTGACTCCGCCCGGCTTGAAAAGCCGGGCGGATTGATATATAATATTTTGGTAATGAAATGCCGCAAGGAGAGCCAGAGATGGATATTGAATATCTGCTTTTTCTTCAGAATTTCCGGAACAGTATCCATGACGTACTGACACCGCTGATTAAGCTGAGCGCGTGCGTTTACCGGCCTTGGATCCGCGACAGCCGCATTCTGCCGGCGGGAGACTCCGTTACGACGGCGACAGGATATTCTTTTCCAAGCGGACACACAACGACAGCCGGCCCCCTCGCGGGCGGCACGGCGGTCGGTACCTGGGAGAATAAGCGTACACGGTTCATCTCCGTCATCATGGTCCTCTTCATTCTGCCGACAGGATTTTCGAGAAATTACCTTGGCGTGCATACACCTCAGGATGTTTTGTGGCGATTCTGCTGACGGTTATGAGCCTTGTGCTGACGGCTTTGCTTTTCCGTTATCTTGAGGAGCATCCGGAGAAAGAGAACTGGTTTCTCTGTGGTGCCCTTGTGCTCTCTGTCGCCGGTCTTATCTATATCACCTTCAAGCCCTATCCAATGGACTCTAATGCCGAGGGAAAGCTGATCGTAGACCCTCAGAAGATGATGAATGACGGCTATGGCGATATCGGAAAAATGATCGGTTTTATCCTCGCGCGCTTTGTCGAGAAGAACTGGATCCGTTTCAAACCGCTCAAAAAGAGCGTGCTGAATATCGGAATCTGCCTTCTTGGCCTCATCCCAATGGTGCTCCTGAAAAAGTTTGTCAACCCTCTGATTGTGGCATGGCTTGGCTCGCACTGGGGAAAGCTTGTATTTTCCGTGATCTACGTTTGCTATTATCTTGCCCTCTTCCCGATTGTGCTGAAAATGATTGACAGGAAGCAGAGATAATGGCGATGAAAGCCGCTTCCTGGTAAATTGCAAAACAGAAAGACTTAAACATAGAAATACAGAAAAACCGGAGGAACTGATGTTTCAGAAAGAACGATTTATTGTTAGAAACATTGAGGCAAACAGAATCTCTGACGTGCTGAAAGACGGCACAAAATGTACGGTTCTGAAACCGGACAACTGGAATGGGATTCTGCTTCTTGATCTGGACGGAACAGTTAATTGTACACCTGAAGGACCGAGGGCTGAAATGATTGAAAGACGTCTTCTTGCGTATTTTTCGGAAGGATATGCCTACGGCGGAATCGAAAGAGATGCTGTGGGTTATCGCTTTCCAGACGCTGTCAATATGCTCGTGGATGTACGCAGCGCTTTTTCCGGATTCTTTGGAGAACCGGAATATACAATTGCTGTCGGAGGGTCCAGAGGCGCATTTGTCGGGAGGTTCTGTATGGAACTCCGGCCGGACATTTTCTCAGGCGCACTAGTATATGGCGGCGGAGGATCGGGCGAAATCGCGGCAATCAATTCCAAACTGGATGGGAAATTCATCATGAATACCCTGCTGCAGCCGGAAGAAGCGCTTATTCTTGCGGGCATCAACGATCTGAAAAATGAGGAAAGAAAGCTGCATCTCATGGTTGAAACGGCGAAGGCGAGTCGCCTGGGGCGAGCGAGACTCGCGCTTGCGGCCGCGATTGAACAGCTTCCGGCCTGGGCGGATCCAGGAAGTCCGGAGCCTGCGCCGGAAGATTACGAGGAACAGTTCAGGCAGCTTCTCACCTGTATCGAATTTGCGCAATTCAACTTTGGCTCCTACGTGATCGAGCAGCTGGCGGGCGGATCCTTCAGTTGGAATGACACTACAAACTATGAAGAACTGCTTTCGCGCTGTGGAAGGAAAGATTTCGTCATTGGCATGTATGAAACTGCCGGAGTTGGAATAGAAGGGTTGAAAAAGGACCTGGAAACACTTGCGGCCACGCCGAGAATTCACGCAGACCCGAAGGCGGTTTCGGTGGTAGAAAAGATTTTGAGCTATGCGGGAACAATCGAAGGTCCGATTGTCAATCTGGAAAATATCGGCGACCAAGTAGATCCGGAATCCTGCAAATACGCCTATCGGGATACCTTGAAAAAGAAAGGGAAGGAAGATCTGCTGCGTGTGCTGTGGGTAAGAAGCTCCGGCCATTGCCATTTTACGGATTCAGAAATTATGGAGGCACTGAAAGTTCTTACTGATCGGATTCGTACCGGCGCATGGGGCGATCTTTCCCCGGAAAAGCTGAACGAGGATGCGGTTTCACTGTTTGGAACGCCGGCGCATTTCTTCCGGTACGAACCGGCGGAAGCGCTTCATTCATGGGATTTTGAGAATTGGGACAGCTATAAGGCTTGATGCGTTGGGGACAGGTCCTGTGACGATTTTCGTTACAGGACCTGTCCTCTTAACTGCCATTGGATTACTTACAATAATGATATCTACATGAGACAACTTGAATATAGCCGTTTTGACTCCAATTTACCAGATCATCTTTCCGCATGCATTTTTGAGATCATAAAAGCAGTGCGGTTCTTATTTTGTGGATAATAAATTCAAAGTCTTCTTTACCCACGAAGCAGATCAGCCGTATTATGTATCGCGGTGCTTTTCCTTACCAGCACTGTTTTCCGACAAGGAAAGTCATATTTTCGAATGGATTTCATTGAGAAATACTGTTATAATTCGAAATATGAAGAAACACATGGAAAATGTGAAGATTGCGCTTACAGATGATCCCTCCCACGAGGTCTGTTCGCGTGTGAAGTATACGACGCAGGTAGCGTTTGACGTGCAGGATGAAGTGAACATGGCCGGTTTCTATGAACACGGTCTCGGCATGAAAAAAGCTATGGTTCTGACGGCCGGTGATCTTGCAGCCGCCATGGAAAAGGCACCGAATGCGGACCCGAGGCAGGTCGCCATGATGAAGATGCTCGGCGAAAAGCCTTGGATCGAATACTATGAAATCGCGCCGCACCAGTACCTGGAGCTTTTCTATCCGATCGGCGGGCAGAAGCTTACAGAAGACCGGTACCTGGAGGACGCCTACGGCTGC